>NZ_RCBY01000103.1 GCF_003838195.1 Okeania hirsuta | reverse complement strand
AAAGAAGAACAACAGGAGAAGAAGGAGAAAGTTTTTTTATAACTAATTATCCGGACATGATATTACATCAATACTTGACTATAGCAATCCTAAATAGGTCGTGACAAATCAAAAAGTAAATAAAAAAACTGAAACTCTTACTTGTTCCCTGTTCCCAGTTAAGTGTTCCCTAAAAAGCAGTAAGATTTTTGACACAAATAAAATAGGATTACTATATTATTTTATACTATAATCGAAAGCTTAAAACTCAGACAACACGAGATTTTTCCTTCTTTCTTAGATAACTAGGGCTTGCTGATTAATTCTAAAAGTATTTACAGATAAAGGTTTTAGCGTTTTAGCGTTGAAAAAAGTACCAACTTTTTGGTGGAAAAAGCTCATGCATGCTGGTATTTTAGGATGATTATGGCAGAAAAATTGAGAGACAATTCTTGCTCCTACCTCCTCTACATTCCCATTTCTCCAGTATAGCTGTCTCCAGTATAGCTGTCTCCTACAAAGAGCAAAAAGACTTTATTCAGCAGACCCTAACTAAACCCTTTCTTCCTTCTTCCTTCTTCCTTCTTCCTTCTTCCTTCTTCCTTCTTCCTTCTGCACTATTTAGTTGCAACTACTGCTAAATTCCAAGCAAATCTTTTCATCAAAGGCAACTTTTTTAATACCCCATCTAATCTTTCTAATTTCCGATACATTGGTTCTAATCTTTGATGTTCGATAATAATTTTTTTCCAATAACGTTCCTTATTTGGATCGACTTTTTCAATTAAATAAAACCTTAAAAAAATCCACAAAGTTGCCAACCAAAAAGTATCGTAAGCTGTTTCTGAATAGAGAGATTTAATAAAATTAACAAGATTAATATCCAGAGGCATTTCATCCTCAGTTCTAACCTTTGTAGCAATACGTCGATAAACATTAATCACAGGATTATGTTTCAACGGGTCCCAAAAACAAGCTTTACCACCAGGTTTAAGAACGCGGTGCATTTCTCTAATTGCTAACTTTGGATTTGGTAAGTGGTGAAGTAAATTAGAAGCATAAACAAAATCAAAAGTATTATCGGCAAATTCTAAAGCCATTGCATCCATAACTTTCCCCTCAATTTGTACCCCATTTGTTTCAGCCAACTTAACAGCAACATCCACCATTCCAGAAGAATAATCAGTCGCCACACACCGCGCTCCTTTTTTAGCAAAATAAACACTATTTTCCCCTGCACCACAGCCTAAATCTAACAAATATTTATTAGTTAAATCCCCCATTTGTTGGAGAATAAATCTATTTTCTGGAGCAGTACAACTTTCAAAATAATCAACTACTCGAATACCTTCTATATCAATAGTTGATGCCCAGATATCGTGGAATTGTCTTTCTTTAGCTAATATTTTGTCTTGCATTTTTTTCAGGAATTTATAATAAAAATAGAGAATATTTTAGAATTAAAAACACTATATAGTTTTGTCGGTTGGGTTGAGGAAAGTTAGCGCAGGTTATCAAAATAACATTGGTCTAAAACCCCGCTTTTTAAGAGGTTGTCTGAAAAGTCTCATTTGCTATAGCGCTGTGCGCAGGCAACAGGCAACAGGCAACAGGCAACAGGGGGAATAAAAGGCCGATAATATAAGACTTTTAGCTATTGGACATCTCCTGTAATTTGTAAATATGCCAGCGCACATTGCTATACATCACGCGCCCCCCAAATCCCCCAAAATTGGGGGACTTTTACCAGCTAATGGATTCTTGTTCCCCCCAGAATTGGGGGGCTAGGGGGGCAAAATTCAGTATATTTTTGGAGAGTTGCTCAAATCCCCGTTACAAAAATAACTTCTGACCTATGACTTCGTTAACTGTAGGATAAACCCAACAGACACTTAATTAGGACTTACGCAGATACGCTATATATAGTACTCATAACTATTGGACAATAGTTACTGGACTCTATACACAGTGTCTTTGCGTAAGTCCTGTTAATTTTTGTTGGGTTGCGCTACCGCTTAACCCAACCTACAGTATTGAGCTGATTGCTGAATGCTAACCGCTGAAGTGCTTCTTTAAGAATCTACCTTCAAACCAGCATTATCTTGAGTATAAGTTTCTTGGTCAATCTTGACTGGTTGTGCTCCCCAAATCTCCTTTGCATACTCCATAATTGTTCGGTCAGAAGAGAATTTACCCATGCGAACAGAATTATAGATAGACATTTTCGTCCATTTTTCTTGGTCTTGGAAAACCTTACCAACCCGCTCCTGACATTCAATATAGCTTTGATAATCAGCTAGTAGCATATATTGGTCATTGTACAGTAGAGAATCAATCAAAGGCTTAAATAAATTAGGATTACCTTCACTAAAGTGACCGCCAGCAATTCGGTCAATTACTGCTTTAAGTTCCGCATTAGTATTGTAGTACTCCAGAGGTTTATAACCCTTTGCCTTCAGATCGAAAACTTCTTGAGCAGTCATACCAAATAAGAAAAAGTTTTCTGCTCCAACTTCTTCGCGAATCTCAATATTAGCTCCGTCAAGAGTACCAATAGTCATCGCTCCATTCATGGCAAACTTCATATTACCAGTTCCGGATGCTTCTTTTCCAGCAGTAGAAATTTGCTCAGATAAGTCAGCAGCAGGATAAATAATCTGACCAAGAGAAGCATTAAAGTTTGCCAAGAAGACAACTTTCAGGCGACCGTGCACATCAGGATCGTCATTAACTACATCAGCAACGGCATTAGTCAATTTAATAATCAACTTAGCCATATAGTAACCAGGAGCAGCTTTGCCACCAAAAATAAACGTGCGGGGTGGAATATCAATGTTTGGATTTTGCTTAATGCGGTTATACAGAGTAATGATGTTGAATACATCCAAATGTTGACGTTTGTACTCATGAATACGTTTGACTTGAATATCAAATAGAGAATTAATATCCACCTCAATCCGATTATGCTTGAGAATGCGCTCTGCCAACTTAGCCTTATTCTCTTGCTTTATTGCTCGCCAACGATTCCGAAATTCTGCATCATCAACATATTTTTCTAGTTGCCGTAGTTGGTCGAAATCTCGCAACCAACTATCTCCTCCCAGTTTCTCTGAGAATAGAGCAGAAAGTTTAGGGTTACTCAGTAAAACCCAACGACGGGGAGTCACTCCATTAGTCTTATTGAAGAATTTGTCTGGGAAAAGTTGGTAAAAATCTTTAAGCACACCTTTTTTCAACAATTCTGTGTGCAGTGCTGCTACTCCATTGACAGCATGACTACCAACAGTAGCCAAATTAGCCATCCGCACAGATTTTTCACCCCCCTCCTCAATCAGAGAAACACGGGCAAGCAATTCCTCATCTTTAGGAAACCAAGTTTGCACTTGAGTTAAAAAGCGCCGATTGATTTCATAGATAATTTCTAGGTGGCGAGGGAGAAGGCGACCAAATAAACTAATTGCCCAACGCTCTAATGCTTCTGGCAGCAAAGTATGGTTAGTGTAGGCAAAAGTATTTTGAGTAATATGCCAAGCACGCTCCCAGTCCATATCATACTCATCAATTAACAAGCGCATCATTTCCGCGATCGCCACAGCAGGGTGAGTATCATTCAGTTGAATTGCTGCTTTATCGTATAAATTATCTAGATTTTTGTTGTGGGATAAATGCCTACGGATGATGTCCTGTAAAGCACAAGAAACGAAGAAATATTGTTGCTTCAGACGGAGTTCCTTACCTTGAGGGGTATTATCATTAGGATAGAGAACTTTGGATATCGTCTCCGAACTCATTTTATCTGCTACTGCACCGTCATAGTTTCCAGCATTAAACTCTTCAAATTTAAAGTCTACACTAGCTTCTGCTCGCCACAAACGTAAAGGGTTAACAGTATTAACTTTATAGCCAGGAACAGGGGTATCATAGGGGATACCAATTACAGTTTCATCCGGAACCCAAGTTACTCGATAGTGCCCTTTATCATCATGGTATCCTTCTGTATGACCTCCAAACTTGATTTCTACCTTTTCAGCAGGACGAGCTATTTCCCAAGGGTTCCCGAAACGTAACCATTTATCAGGAATTTCTGCTTGCCAACCATCCTGTACAGTTTGGGTGAAAATGCCAAACTCATAGCGAATACCGTGCCCCATAGCTGGAATTTCTAAAGTAGCTAAAGAGTCAAGAAAACAAGCTGCTAATCTACCCAAACCACCATTTCCTAAACCAGGGTCATCTTCTTGTTCCAGTAGTTCATCTAAATTTAACCCAGATTCGGTGATAGCTTGACGAATTTTTTCATAAATTCCCAGGTTAATCAAACTATTACCCAGGTGACGACCCATGAGAAATTCAGCAGAGAGATAATATACAACTTTAACATCTTTCTCGTTATAAGTACGAATTGTAGAAAGAAAGCGTTGAAGTAAGCGATCGCGTATAGTATAAGCCAGAGCACGATAAAAATCATCTTGTTTTGCCATGGACTCATAGGTCCCCTGCAAATAAAACAGGTTATCTGCTAGGGCACGTCTGAGAGTAGTAACACTCATGCCGGTTCGATCGTCTTCTACCTGAATTTGATTTTCAGTAGTGGGGTTGATATATTGATTCATTACTCCTCCATAAATTTAACCGTTATCAATTTTTCTGTAGTAGAAAGACAAAGGTGGTAATTAGCTTTGCCACACAGGAGTTATTCTATAGGAAACTTCTTAATCCAGTTAGACTAGCTAATGGAATTTTAGATTCCTATAATATTTGGCCGGAGTCTGCTCTTATAGCTATTAGCTATTCAAACTTTTTGGGTTTATTACATCATATAGATAAAATTTCTACTGTTTCTCAATGACAATATAAGAATTAGGAGTCAGGTGGGGGAGTGGGGGAGTAGAGGAGTAGGGGCAAACGGCCGTTTGCCCCTAGGTCGAAGTAAACATAAAAACAATTAACATTAATTTGGCTCAAATTAGCAAAAAAGCGATCGGGCCAGTGTTAATTACTTAGGGTTTGCTGAAAAAGTCTTATGGGTGAGGGTAGGAGACAGGAGACAACCCACCCCTAACCCCTCCCAGGAGGGGAAGTAGGGGATTTGGAGGAGATAGGAGCTAAGTTTTGTCCCAAGATTGTTCTGGCCAACTCTTGACCAAAATCCGCTCATTTTTGAACTATTACCACCTAAAACCTCGCACTTTTTCCAGACCTAAAATTGCTCAAACTAATACCAGTCAATACTTTGATATTTAATCAGCAAACCCTACTTAATAACTAAAGTATTACTTAAGTACAGAATTAGTATATGATAATTGGTATTACAGTAGACTCTAAGGTACACCCCGAAGCGGGCAAGATACTATAGCGAGCAAGATGCTCGCACTACAGAAATTCAATTGTTAATCTCTGTACTTCTTATGGGAGGAATC
Organism: Okeania hirsuta; assembly: GCF_003838195.1. Lineage (GTDB taxonomy): Bacteria > Cyanobacteriota > Cyanobacteriia > Cyanobacteriales > Microcoleaceae > Okeania > Okeania hirsuta. The sequence continues at coordinate 21,056 of NZ_RCBY01000103.1, read as the reverse complement.
TATGTAAATAGATAATAGATAGCAGTCGAAGGAAAGGGTGCGGACAGATCAAAAGCTTCAAACTCAGACAAGGTTATGTATGGGAGGGAAATTTGGAGATAGACAATATTCGGAGGCGTTAAATATAGCAACCGCCAGGTTAGTGTTTGACAATTAGAGCATCTTGCTCGCGTTATGAATTATCATAATTACCCGATGTCCTAACTTATAGTGGCGACTGCTATATATAACAGTCGAAGGAAAGAGCGCGGACATATCTTCAAACTCAGACAACACAAGATTTTTCCCTCTTCCTTCTTCCTTCTTCCTTCTTCTTTCTTCCTTCTTCCTTCTGTTATATCAACATAGTTGTTTTTAAACCAATAAATCCTCCCATCTCATTTACAAATGAATCAAAATAGATGAAGTAACTCTGACATAATCAACAAAGCAAAAATGGTATTACCTGATGGCCCCGCATTGTCCCCTCTACAACGAAGAGTCCGGACTTGGAAATTTATTTTTCGTCCCTTACAAACAATAGAGGAGCGATATTCTCAATACGGAGATATCTTCAGGACCAACACTAACTCCAAGACTCCTTTTATCTATTTCTGTAACCCGAAAGCTATTCAACAAATTTTTACTGCTGACTCTGATACCTTTAGCTCAGGTGGTAGTAATGGTGCTTTACAATACCTTGTGGGCAGAAATTCTCTACTTCTGCAAAACGGCGATCGCCATCAACGTCAAAGAAAATTATTAATGCCACCTTTTCATGGCGATCGAATGCGTACTTATGGGGACTTAATATATAATATTACTTCCGATGTTATAGATCGCTGGCAAATAAATAAACCTTTCCCCATCCGTAGGTCTACTCAAGAAATATCCCTAAAAGTTATCCTTGGGGCGGTATTTGGTTTAGATCGAGGGGAACGTTACGAACAACTGAGAATACTTTTGTCTGATGTCCTCGACTCCATTAGCTCTCCCCTCACCTCCACTTTTCTGTTCTTCAGTTTTTTGCAAAAAGACTGGGGTCCTTGGAGTCCCTGGGGTAGATTTTTACGAAAAAGGCAAAAAGTTGATGAGCTAATATTCGCAGAAATTGAAACTGCTAGGGAAGAAGCAAATCATCGTGATGATATCCTTAGTTTACTCCTAGAAGCGCGTGACGAAGCAGGCGATCGTATTAGTGACGAAGAAATTAAGGATGAACTGCTCACTTTACTGTTTGCGGGTCACGAAACTACCGCTTCGGCATTAGCATGGGCATTATATTGGATTGATAAAATTCCTTTAGTGCGGGAAAAACTATTAGCAGAATTAGCTACTCTTCCCGCTAACCCAGAAAAAGTTGCGATTACTAAACTTCCCTACCTCAGCGCAGTTTGTCAAGAAACTTTGCGTCTCTATCCCATTGTCATAACTGCTTTTCCTAGAGTTGTCCAGAAACCTGTAGAAATTATGGGTTATCAACTTGAACCAGGAATGGTAGTACTTCCTTCTATTTATCTAACTCATCAAAGAGAGGATATTTATCCTGAACCTAAAAAATTTAAACCGGAACGTTTTTTAGAAAGACAATTTTCACCTTATGAATATTTACCTTTTGGAGGAGGGAGTCGTCGTTGTATCGGTTCAGCTTTTGCTTTATTTGAAATGAAATTAGTTTTAGCAACTATTTTATCAAAATGCGAACTCAAATTAGTTTCCGATAAATCTATCCAACCTGTCCGTAGAGGGTTAACTATGGCACCACCAGGAAATATGCGAATGGTTGTTAAACATAAATTTGGCGTTGCTGAATAAATGTATGAACCTATCCCACTATTTTTAACAGGTTTATTTATTTGAAGAAGGAGTCAGGAGACAGAATACAGGAGACAGAATACAGGAGACAGAATCAATGTATATGCGGATTCAAACCCGGCGTTGGTGAATCAAGCTATGATATCAAATCCGGTTAAACAGCCATAGAATGGTTAAGTTAGGAGTCCTCAGGAGTCAACCCACCCCTCGCCCCTCCCCCTCCCAGGAGGGGAAGATAGGAGTCAGGAGGAGAAAGAATTACAAAGATGAGGGTAGTTATGACGATTGAAGATTTTTTTTATGTCCAATTAAACGGATTTGATATGAAACCTAAATTTGGCAAAATATAAAATGCTTTTCAGTTAATAGTTAGGCAATAGCCATTAAAGCATAATCATAGCCACAAATCACCAACGCCAGATATAGCACTGCTCTAGACCTGTATTTTCAGATTAAAAATTAATCATTGCTAAAAGCCTGATATGGAATCCTGACAATTAATTAGTTGATGAAAAACTTTGTACCTTCTCACCTTATTCTTTCCCTTCTACCTTCTACCTTCTGCACTCTGCCTTCCTTTGTTATTTACACTTATATTACTATTTATTCCCTTGATAACATCAACACCCCCACCCAAAACCATCACCATTCTGGAAACTAGTGATATTCATGGCAACCTTATGCCTTATGATTACTATACCAACCAACCCGCAGAATGGGGATTAGCAAAAGTCGCTAGTTTAATCGCACAGGAACGAGCTAAAAATCCTAATTTACTACTTATTGATGGCGGCGATACTATTCAAGGGACACCATTAACTTATTACTATAATCGAATTGACACAGAAGCAGTACATCCGATGGCAGTAACAATGAATGCTCTCAAATTTGATGCTGCTACTTTAGGAAACCATGAGTTTGATTATGGTACTAATGTGCTTTCCCGTTGGATAAGTCAGCTTAATTTCCCCATAGTTTGTGCTAATATCCAAAAAAGTGATGGCACTCCTGCTTTTAAACCTTATATCATTAAAAATGTTGATGGTATAAAAATTGGTATTCTTGGTTTAATTACTCCTGCAACTTATAACTGGGTGCCATCTGAAAATATAGCTGGATTAACTTTTGAGAATCTCATAAATACTGCTCAAAAATATATTCCTCAAATGCGAAATGATGGTGCAGATTTAATTACTATTGTTCAACATACTGGTTTTTCTAAAGTACCAAAAGATAAAAGGCTGGCTTCTGCTTGGTTAACCGATATTCAAGAGTGGAAAGAAACAGGCTCTATTCCTGATTCAAATCTCACCCTAGAATTAGCACAACAGGTAAAAGATATTGATATAATTATGGCAGGACATTCACATCACGATGTTCCTAAAGCTATAGTTAATAATGTTTTAATTGCAGAGCCTTCTTTTTGGGGAAAAGCTTTAAGTAAGTATACTTTAGTATTAGAGTATCGGGGTAAAAAGTGGGAAGTTATTACTAAAAATTCTACTAATTTATATGTTACTGCTATTGAACCGGAACAGAAAATTTTACAACTTTATTTGCCATATCATCAGCAAATATTACGCTATATCAATCAACCTATTGGTGTGGCAAAAACTGAATTTTATGGTGGTATAAAAGCACGCTTTAATCAGAGCAAGCTGTCAATTTTAATCAATCAAGTACAAATACAAGCTGCAAAAGCAGCAGGTTATCCTGTAAATATTTCTCTAACTTCTATTTTTAATAACACTGGTAAAATTCCTCCAGGAAAAATTACTAGGAGAGATATTTACAGTATCTATAATTATGATAACTATTTGTTGGTTTTAGAAATTAATGGGGATATTTTGCGTTGTGCTTTAGAAAAAAATGCTGCTTATTTTAAACAAGTTAATATTGATGATTTACCTGATTATCCAGAAGAGGTTTTAGTTGAAAATTCTCTGGGCTATAATTGGGATTTATATAGTGGAATTGATTACATAGTTGATATTACTCAACCAGTGGGAAAACGAATTACTAAATTACAGTTAGATGGAAAAGATGTTGAAGCAAATCAAGTTTTACGAGTTGCTATGAATAGTTATCGCGCTAATGGCGGTGGTGGTTATTTCATGTTTAAAGAAGGAAAAATAATTTGCCAATCTGTTACAGAAATTCGCGAATTAATTGCTGAATATATCAGGAATAAAAGCATAATTGAATCAGATATTATTAGTTCAGGAGGATTAAAATTATTCCCTGATTTATATCAACAATATTTTGGTAATTAGGGTTTGCGCTTCACTCGTCTTATGGGTGAGGGTAGGAGACAGCTATACTGGAGACAACCCACCCCTCGCCCCTCCCCCGACCGTGGAGGGGAAGACAGGATAAATGGCTTGGGAGCGAGGAGGTAGGAGTAAGAATTGTAAGAATGATTTTTCTGCCCAACTATGAGCCTAAAATACGCTCCTTTTTGAGCATCAAGAGCTCAAAACCAGGCACTTTTGAAAGACCCCAAAAAGGCTAAAACCTTTATCTATAAATACTTTTAGATTTAATCAGCACAGCAATAATTAATATCATGTCTGATTGATATACTTATAAATAAACGATGGGGAAGTCAGGAGTCAGGAGGGAAGAAAGAAGAAGGAAAGAGGAGAAAGTCTTTTTCATAACTGATTATCCGGAAATGATATAACTCATCTGGAAATCAAAAAATGTGAAAAAATAATCTTCTAATAGTGCATGACGGCTCAACTATCCAAAAAATCCAAAAATGCCGTCATACATCCTCATTTAATACTGCGTCAATTTTCTAATGTTTCTGGCGATCGCCAACTAGCAGGAATTACCAAAACTGGACAATGGGCACCATGCAAAATACCCTCACTAACACTACCCACAAAAAATTTCTCAATACCACTGCGTCCATGAGACCCTATGATGATTAAATCGGCAGCTAATTTTTTGGCCTCTGCCAAAATAGTCTCTACTGTAGAACCTTGAGTTAACAAAGCCACTGTATCAAGACCTTTTTGGCGTAGCTCTTCTGCCAAATCTTGAATCTGCTGATGTTCTCTACGAAACTCTTGTGCCCAGCGGTCGCGCTTAGGCTGAGGTCCAGTCTTAAAACCAACAAAATCAGGATCTGGTTCAGCAATATGAATTAACCATAATTTGCTGTTAAAAGCTAGGACTAAAGTTTCCGCTTGAGTAATAATAGCAGGAGTTATTTGAGAAAAGTCGAGGGCAACAACTATATTTTTCATTGGTAATTTAGGTTTTTAATTGAATATAGTTTCAGATATTATTGTTCTGATTAAGTTATACTAATTTACTCAAATAATGTTACCAAACTCTGCTTATTTGCCTTCTGTAGAATCTTTACTATTGCATTACCAATTGTGTGATACCATATCTGGTTATTAGAGTTGTCGCTAAATAAAGGGAAAAAATCACTCTAACCTAGACAGATCAATAAATACAAGCATTTTTGCATACTAATAGCTACAATCCTTACAGAACAAGGTTTTTGGGGGATTTTTAAGTTATAAAGCGACAAGTCTATTATAGGAATGTGTAGGGTTAAAATACCCTGGGTCTCATTTTCAACTAATTTTTTGATAGTGGTGCATTCTTGTGGCAGATGCAAAACTCAATTACTAATAGTTTAGCTAGTAATTCTATTCATCATTATTACCAACTATACACCACTACCACTTAATTTCTAAATTTAAGTTATCCGACTGGAACTAAATCAACTTCATCTGCACCACCAGTTTCACCTTGACCAGATGTAATTTGTTCTCCATTAACTTCAACAGCTAAATTTGTACCGTCTAAGTTAACATTATAGTCAGTAGCATCAGCAGTATATCCTACACTAGCAACCATTTGCCTACCTGCATCAGTGTATTGGAATCCCATCAATTGATTTTTTTCTTTTTCGTTATCGTAAGACCATATTACCATGTATTGTTGGTCTTGATATTCAAATACTTTAGGCGGACGAGTGGGAACGTAACGACCTGGAGCGCCAAAGCTGGCATCAAGGAAAGGTTGTACTGACTCAGGTTCCACAGTCGCAAAAGCAATATCATCAGCTTCTAGCTCTACTTCTGCGTCTTCAGTTGCTTCTGGATCGGGTTCTTCTTGATCGCGGTTCTGGAAATAATCTACAGCTTTTTTTACACCATACCCAGTAGCTGCTACACCAGCAACACCAGCGACAATTTTAGCAAGATTACCAAATTTCATTTTGTTCTCCTAATTATGATCCTGGATTAATTAAATTTGAGAGATGTGACACTAACCCAAATATTGGGAGAATATCTAGGAAATTTTTGTCCCCTGTCTCAATTTATTAGTAACTCAATCCACTTGATATTAGCAGAATTTGTTGATCACAAACAATTACTCAGGAGCCTATTTTTTTGTCCATTCAACTAAAAAAGGAGGGGTATCAAATGTACCTCTCCCTGAGTTCTATAAAATGCAGCGATTAATAGTCCCCTATTATATCATATTAGTAAGTTTCAACGTGCCAACGATGGTCTTTTTTCAACTGCTTCTGATACTCGCTCCAATCAACATCAAACTTACCAGTCACAGCAGACATTCCTTCATCAATGCCACCTTCCATACCTTTGAGACCGCAGATGTAAGTGTGAGTATTTGGCTTTTGGATGTGGTCCCACAACTCATCAGCGTTTTCTTGAATTCTGTGCTGAATATACATTTTGCCGCCATCTTTATTCTTTTGTTCGCGACTAATAGCATAAGTTACGCGGAAATTATCAGGGAACTGACGTTGCAGTTCTTCAAGCTCTTCTTTGTAGAGAATATTGGGAGTGTAAGCACAACCAAAGAATAACCAGGCCAAACCTTTAAACTGATAATCAGGGTTTTGTTCTCTTTCCTTAAACATCCGCCAGATGAAAGCACGGAAAGGAGCAATTCCTGTACCTGTTGCGATCATAATAATAGTTGCGTCTTCATCATCAGGCAACAACATTTCCTTACCTACAGGCCCAGTAATGGCCACATCTGCACCTTCTTCCATACCACATAGGTAAGAAGAACATACACCATAGATTCTTTCACCTGTTTCTGGGTGATTGTATTCTAGACGGCGTACACACAGAGACACTGTTTGATCGTCAAGATTATCGCCGTGACGAGTAGAAGCGATGGAATAAAGCCTTAACTTATGAGGTTTACCCTTATCATCTGTTCCTGGTGGAATAATACCAATACTTTGACCTTCTAGATAGTGCAAGTCGCTACCAGAAAGGTCAAATACTAGGTGACGAACAGTACCTTCACCACCTTCACGCACTAACTCAGTGCTGGAAAGACATTTGCCGATGAATGGATTTTTGGGGCGATAGGTGTTTACCGGAACATCCTTATGTGACTTAGGTTTAGCTTGAGTCATGGGTTTAGTTGTTTCTCCTGTAGTTGTTTGACCGTTCATTTGAGAGTCTTCACTCACAGCTTTAATGCTGATAATTTTGCCTCCCATCCGTGTAATTCTTTGCATTTCTTGGTTCATGCGGGCATAAGGTACAGTGATATAAACAGTTCCACTGCGACGGATGGGGCTATTTGTTTTGTCAGTAATATTACTCTGACGTAAACCTTCGACTTCGTATACAAAAGTACGACTACCGTATTCTGTATTGGTTTTTACTCCCAATGCAGTTTGAGTTTTCATTAGTTGATTTCTCCATTTAGATAAAGTATATTGCCAAGAGATGATGAGTCTTTTTATTTAAGTGTTTTTTAAGATACTCTGGTATAATGGCCAGTAGGTTTTAAGTCTATATTTCAGAGGTTTAGTGCTGAAAATCTTGTTTTCCTTATGGCATCTTGTTTATTCTCTAATTCATTCTATGATTAGGAAGTAACCTAAAAGTAGAACTACAATAGGATGAGTAAAACTAATATTTTTTTCAGTTGTTTACTCTGATGTAGCTTCTCAAGCTTCAATAAAAAGAGGCAGTATAGTGTTCTGTATTGTTTTTTACACTATGACTAAGTGCTGTTTGAATTGTCATTATTGACCGATCTTTGATTCTGGTACAAATACACTTTTCACCCACAAGAATTTCACTTTTATTACAGCTTGAGTCTCTATATTAAGATGCTTTTAAGTATATGGCCAATACAGAAACATCTTTTTTCACTCTTTATTTATCTCTAAGACATTGTTAATTCTTGGCATTAATCAATTCTGACTATTTTACATATAAAATGCAGAGTGGTCTTAATTTCTTTTAAGTTCTGTAGCTAATTATCAAATTAATAGTCAGTAGTCATTAGTCAATAGCCAGTAGTCAGTAAAACCGAGAGTGCTTTCTATGGAGATTCTCAACCCACCAACCCCATTGGCACTGCGGGTGACGGTGACGGTAAGGATTAAATTCACAAGAGTTGAAGAAGGCAGAAGGGAAAATTGCATGGGGATGTTTTCGACAAACCACTTCGTGTCTGATAACCCCAACCAATTTTAATCACCGTGTAGATGGTGGGGTATTAAATCCATGAGAGATAAAGATAAAAATAAAACAATATCATCAGTCCAATTTATCTGACTTAATTCAGATTTTTTATGAAAATTGGCGAAAATAAATCAACCAAATACAATCACTAGGATTTATAGGTGGAGAGGTAAAAATGCTTACAGAACTGAAAGTCCCTTGATTTATAACGTTTGGCTTTCCAAAAAATGACTTTTGTCTATAGAACTCATTCCAACAGAGTACTGTTGATTAAGCTTTTATTTTCTTTGATCCTTGTAGGGAAGATCCCATTCTGATATGATATTTTACAAAAGTTAGTAATAAAGACTTTAGAGTCAATAGCTTCAAAGTCTGTCCAAAAGTCCAACGACAGTGAGCTGTCTTAGCTTTTTACTGTGTAGCAAAGCAACACTTTCAAGTGAAGTTGTTTTATGTGGACACCAAGTTCATTAGACTTGTCTATTGATTTAGCTTAACCCGCCAGAAAACCTCAAGTCTCTCCTCATTCAGAGGATGTGGCCAGGAAAATGGGTCAGTTTATGATTAAATTTTGATAGAGTAAGTCTAAATGGAGCATTACAGGAATCAACACAGCTCAAGAAATGCTCAGGAACTTGTCCTGGACTCACTCAGAAGCTGAGACTCACCCAAAAAAAAGTATGGGATATGTCATTAAACTTTGTTTTGTGTTAGAGGGGAACTATTGTGAAAAAACCAGATAGAGTAGTATTAATTGGAGTTGCCGGAGATTCTGGATGCGGAAAATCTACTTTTTTGCGTCGTGTAACAGATGTATTTGGAGAAGATTTTGTTACAGTTATCTGCCTGGACGACTACCATAGTCTAGATCGTAAGCAACGTAAAGAAACAGGAATTACTGCTCTTGACCCAAGGGCCAATAATTTTGACTTGATGTATGAGCAAATTAAAGCTCTAAAGGAAGGTCAGTCTATTGATAAGCCAATTTATAACCACGAAACTGGCATGATTGACCCACCGGAAAAAGTTCATCCCAATCATATTATAGTGATTGAGGGTCTTCATCCTCTATTTGATGAGCGCGTGCGATCGCTACTTGACTTTAGTGTCTATCTAGATATTAGTGATGAAGTTAAAATTGCTTGGAAAATCAAGCGCGATATGGCAGAAAGAGGCCATCGTTACGAAGATGTACTTGCTTCTATCAATGCTCGTCGTCCAGACTTTGATGCTTATATTGACCCACAAAAAGCTCATGCAGATGTGGTCATTCAAATTTTGTCCACCAAACTTATTCCTGATGATCAGGAACATAAAGTCTTACGAGTACGCTTGATCCAACGTGAAGGTGTAGAAGGGTTTGAACCAGTATATTTGTTTGATGAAGGATCGACTATTAACTGGATTCCTTGTGGACGTAAGCTTACTTGTTCCTATCCTGGAATTAAAATGTTCTATGGCCCAGATGCCTATTTCGGCCATGAAGTTTCTGTCTTAGAAGTAGATGGTAACTTTGATAACCTGGAAGAAATGATTTACGTTGAAGGACACCTCAGCAATACTGCCACTAAATACTATGGTGAGATGACCCACATGATGAGGGAACACCAAGACTATCCAGGTTCCAATAATGGTAGTGGACTGTTCCAAGTTTTAGTCGGTCTGAAAATGCGTGCAACTTATGAGCGTTTGACTGCTAAAGTTTCTCCAGATGAAAAGGTAGCAGCAGTAGTTTCATAAACATCCAGAAGAAAATTTTCTATCTGAAAAAAAACGCGAGTGGTTAATTTCATTCGCGTTTTTTTGTTTGATAAATATATAGCAGAAGGAAGAAGGAATAAGGCGTTTAGTTATCTAGGCGATTAGTTATAGCAACTGCCATAACTGTTAGGACGCTTGACGCAAGACAAATTCCATAGCATCCTGTAAACACTTCATATCTTTTAGACAGTGACGAATTCTATAGCAACCGCCTGGTTGGTGTTTGACAATTAGTGCGAGCATCTTGCTCACGTTATGAATCATCATAATTACCCGATGTCCTAACTATAGTGGCGACTGCTATATTTACCAGAGAAGGAAGAAGGAAAAATCTGGCGTTGTCTGAGTTTTAAGCTTTTTGATAGGCTAGGGCTTTAGCCAGTAATATCAAATCCACCTAATTGCACATAAATCCAATCAGGTAATAATCAGGGTTTTAAGCTATTGATTTTGAGGGCATTTAACCGGATTTGATATGAGATATCTATCTTATTGCTCAAGCCCTACTACGAGAGCTTCTAACTTATAACTATTCAACCGGACATGATATTCCCACGAGGTTTGTGAACAATTGCTAAATACTTTTTAAACTGTCACAGTTAATTTATTTTTATCAGCTTCTAAACTGTTAAATAACTTCTGCCAAATTTCAGCACTAGCCTGCTTTTCTTTATCTCCTTTTGCCTCAAAAGTTGTATTGCAAGCCTGTATTTCTTCCAAAACTTTAATACAAAGTTCGGCAATATCATCCCGACTAACAATACCTTTAATATTATCACCTTGGTCAAATATTAATGCTTGACCGCCTGGTTGTTCAGTCATTCCACAAGGTCGAATAACAGTGTAATTAATCCCACTAGAACGAATAACTGAACAAGAAGCCAGGAATTTTGTTGATTCAAAATTGTATCAACAAAGTTCCTGGCTTCTTGTTCAGTCATTCCACAAGGTCGAATAACAGTGTAATTAATCCCACTAGAACGAATAACTTCTTCTCCTTTTAATTTCCAATTCAACAAACCTTTTAATTGGTCATTAAACTTCACTGCTGGAGGTTGTTCATCTAAGTTTAAACCTGGTCGCCCCGGACGAGTTACACCTGCCGAACTAACCAATACAAATTTAGGTAATTGGTCGCTACCATAAGTTTTAATTGACTCAATTTCTAACTGAAAAAATCCTGGTGTAAATTTAGGATTAAGTTCTCGGTTATATTCAAATTTACTCAACATTAATTGGTAAGAATAAACTTGACTGGGATTAAAAGGTTGAGCATTTTCTACAACTTTGGCACGAAATACTGGTGTTAAATCTTTAAATGGAATGCGAATAGTTGTCCAGATATTATAAACGGTGTCAAAAGAATAACTGTAACCAACTCCATCCCATTTGTCTTCACAGCGGAGGAAAAATTTATAGCGTTTGCCGTCTCCTTTGACTCGGAGTTCGATACCAGCAGCTCCTAATAAATTCATTGGGGGGTCGAAGTTACGGGTACGAACAGATACAAAACCCCCTGAATTGGCAGTTGAGACATTACCGGAGAACATAGCACCAGTATCTGTCAGACGGATGGAGCTTTCGCTGACTCCCCCCATAACGATATCGTCTAATGCTCCCCAGGTTTTTTTGAGGTCTTGGGTGGGGTTGGTGAAGTCAAAGATAATTTTGTTGTTGCTTGGTTGTAGTTGTGGTTTTGCGGCTGCCACGAGATTTTTCATGCCTTCATATTCGACAAGTTGAGGGTCTTCAACAACTTCTGGCATAAAGAATTTGATACCTTGGTAATATTTTTCCCGGTTTGGGTTGTCTCCTTCGACTGGTTGTACTCGCGTTCCTGTACAACAGATGATTTTGCTAACGTTTTTGAATATTTCGGGGGTGAGGGTTTCTGGTTTGGTAATGTCGGCAGTTACTATTTCAACGTTTTTGCCGAGAACTTTCTGAGCTTTTTTGGCATCTCGAACGAGCGATCGAACTTGATAACCCCGCTCCTGGAGTCTAGGTACAACTCGTTTACCAACTCCACCATTAGCACCCACTACTAATACTACTTGTGATTTTTCTGGTGTTTTGGGTGTCTTTTCACCAAATAATTTTTGTAGCCATTTAAAACTCCCAACAAAGGGAACAACCCCAAAATAGGCTAGGGTCTGAAATAGTCTATTCACTTTAGATGTTTGGTTATCAGTCATGGCCATATCCTTAAACTCTAAACTTTTCTTTTACAATATATATTAAGATATATTAAGAAATTTTGCCGAATGGCCTTATGGAGAATTAATTTTTTGATTTTAGGAGGATAGACTATGAGTAACTGGGGTAATACATTTAAAAATAAGGCGTTGCTGAATTAAGGTATGATTGTAGAAAAGTAGCGATCGCGCTCACTATCAAATAATTTATATTATTTGAATAAGGAGTTGGCACATCTCTAAATTTGAGAAGCGTGAATTAATAATTGAATAGAATATCTCAGCATTTCTGACGATTTAGAATAACAAAGAGTTTGACGATGTAACCTTGCTAAATAATGTCTTAATAAGGGTATTTTCACCCTCAACTCGAACCATATATGTTTTGCTAATGATTTGATCTCCATCACTGTTTAAAATTTGGGTAAACTTTCCATCCATCTGTCACATAAAAATAGCATTTCCATTTACTAATAACTTCCCACCCTGGGAGCAAAAGTTTTGGAACTATGGTCTCCTAAAACCCATCCCAAAATACCCTGTTTAAAGTGGTCTACTGCAGCTGCTGTGCCAAATTTTGTTTTTTTTGAGCATACCATAGTTTCCAATTCATCTAATTCTCCTACCTAGGCGAGTTGTCTGTGGATCATAACAATCAGGTAAGAGTTTTCCTACTTGTTTTACCCAATTAATAATTGTGGTATGATGTAGTTTCTTGACTCTTTCAATGCCTCGCTCATCCCATACCATTTACATACATTTTTAGACATTCTTGTTTAAGATCTTGAGAGTAACCTCTACCAGTTTCATAAGATTCTATGAATTGTCGGCCACAATGGACACAAATATAGTTTTGTTTTCCTTTTTTATGACCATTTTTATTGATATGATCTGATTTACATTCAGGACATTGCATAATTTTTAATTCTAATAAGTGGACTTTTTTGGCGTGCGCTCTTTTCCATAATCATACCCGTGCTTCAGCAACGCCAAAAATAAAACTATAGATGCCAAAAATCTGCTAGATGACTATAATCAATATGCCCAAGAGTTTGATGAACAGGTCAAAAATGAATTGTGCGGCACTGGAGAAAACACTCCTGTTGTAGTGACAGCAAAACTCTTTGCAGAAACCGTTCCTGATCAAGAGTCTATGAAAATATTAGACGTAGGAGCAGGAACAGGAGAGCAGGGAGAACAACTAGCTAAATATAGCTATAAAAATGTAGAATTTACTGCATTCGATCCATCTGAAGGGATGTTAAATGTAGCCAAAAAACGCAATATTTATTCAGATTTTATTCAAGGTTATTTACCAGATTCTGGGATTGTTTCTGATTTTTTTGATGCTATTATTTGTGTCGGGACTTTTATCCCAGGACACGCTCCTGCGGAATCTCTCCGTGAGCTTGTAAGGGTTACGAAAAAGGGAGGCTATATTGTTTATAGTGTTCGCAAACACTTTTATGAAGATCAAGAGAGTCACTTTCAAATAGTAGAAGAAGAACTGACAAAAGCTAAACATTGGAGAATGATAGCTAAAATAGAGGACGAATATCTACCTGCTCAAAATATCAAAGGTTATTATTTTAGTTTTCAAGTGTTAAACTAAATCGAATCAGGAGTTTTTAACTGTTGTCTATAATCTGGTATTATCTATAATAATCTCCAATTATCTATTTTATGCTACTTGGATTCACGCGCTGAGTTACGTTCCACAAATCAACAAAAAACCCTACTGGTTAAACACGCGGGTGTAGCGCGTCACACCTATAATTGGGGTTTGTGGTTAACTAAAAAGATCTTGAACTATAACCAACATCATCCAGATAGTAAAATCAAGTTTCCTATTGCTATTGACTTACATAAGCTTTTAGTAGGAATGGTTAAACCTACCCAAACAACTCACAAAATTATAACGATCGCATAGATATGCGGTTCAGCAATCCTGTTTTTTGCCTCAATAGTGGTGGTCATTTGCAGGAAGTTAGGATTAGCAATTTATTTCCCGCTCCCTTACATCATGTCTCTTTAAATAACCCCAATCAAAAATTGGTGGTGGTGCATAGTAATGGTAGAGAGAGTGTGGGGAGATAGGGAGATGGGGAGATGGGGGGATGGGAAGTATGGGAGAAATTAAAAAATATATATCTTCACCAAAACCCATGCAGGACTACCAAAAAATTTAGGGAATAGGGAGTAGGGAGTAGGGAACAAGAGGAAATTTGTTTGCTTCCCATGACAAAGCGGTGCGACCCCGCGACGACGATAGTCGCAAGGGAACGCGCACCAAGAGACGGAAAAAATATTCTCTCTCAAGAGAAGAACTTTTTTACCCTTGGCTAATTTAATGAGACTTGATATTAGACCTACCAGAGGAGGCGATCGATCCATTTTATTTTGCATACAGAAAGCTAATGCAGCTCTATACCGAATTTCTTCAGCTAAGATTTTTAATAAAAATTGCTAGATTGCTTTATAGGAAATCTCCCATAAATTTTTTCTGGTCAATTTTATAGAGTCTTAAATTTCCTAATATTATTTTGACTAGGAATTTCGATTATAAATTCAGTTCCTTTTCCTTCCTGGGAATTACAAAATATCCGACCGCCATGTTTATCTACTATAATTTGATAACTAATTGCCAAACCAATACCAGTACCTTTACCAACAGGTTTTGTCGTAAAGAAAGGGTCAAATATTTTGTTAAGCACCCCATCTTTTATACCTATACCATTATCAGAAATAGTAATAGTTATCAGATTTTTCCCTACAACTTTTGTTTGAATTTTAATTGTGGGAATTTGTTGTTCATTTGATTCAGAAAATTTGCCTTTTGCTATTGCTTCTTCCAGAGCATCAATTCCATTTACCAAAATATTCATAAATACTTGGTTTAACTGACTCACATAACAATATATTTGAGGTAAATTACCATATTCCTTAATTAAATTAATCTTTTTTCCAACTTTAGGATCGAGTCGATTATTCAATATTAGTAAAGTGCTTTCTATTCCCTCATGAATATTAACTGGCTTCATCTCTGCTTGATCAAGCCGTGAAAAGTTACGCAAAGACTTGACAATTTCATAAATGCGTTCTGTCCCTACCTCCATAGATTTTAATAGTTGAGGTAAGTCTTCGAGAATAAATTCTAAATCTATTTTTTCGCTTTCTTGTTTAATTTCTGGCGATGGATTGCAATGTTTTTGATAAAGTTTAATCAAATACATTAGTTCATTAGCATAATTATCTGCATATTTTATATTGGCATAAATAAAATTAATCGGGTTATTAATTTCATGGGCAATACCTGCAACTAATTGTCCTAAGCTCGACATTTTTTCACTTTGAATTAATTGCGTTTGAGTCAATTGTAATCTTTTTAAAGTTCGTTTTAATTGAGCAGCTTTTTCTCTCTCTCCTGCTTCTGATTTTTGCAACGCAGAATTTAATTTTGCTAGTTCATCTGCTTGTTTCAGTACAATTTTAATAATCGCATTTCTCAGTTCTAAAGCAACATTAATTTCACATTCTTTCCACGGTCGAGATGTGAGTTTAACTACTCCTTTCCACAACTCAAATGATTTTCTTGGGCAAAATTTAATATTACCATTAGATTCTGCTTCTGTAATAGGTGCAGGATCGCCTGCCCAATTAACTGTTCTAATAACTTCTGGTCGGAACCACAAAATATAAATTCTCTGAGCTGAAGATATTGAGAGTGCCAATAACCCACTAGCTATATCTTTATATTTCTCGAACTCTTGATAAACTTTGGGCAATGAATCTGTATAAAATAGTTCTTGATTGAACTTTTTTTCCAACCAGCTAATTAATTTTTCAACAGTTATTAATGGTGGAGTTTTTCCCACTGACTGTAAATTGTTTCCAGAAACTATGATTGCTCCTTCAGCACTGACTAAATTTAGTAGTTTATTTTGACATTCAACTAAGGCATCAATAAAATTTTCTGATGTGGAAATCTCTTCAATAATTTGACTTTTGAGCGACTTTAACTCTAGTTGATAATCATAATCTTCATGATTTTCTTTATAAGCAAGTTCTAGAGACATTGTTTGCCCTAAAAATTCACACGCTGCCCGTAATTCATAAGGCACATATTTCGGTGAAATATGATGGCAAGCAATTAAACCCCATAACTTTTTGTTTTTCATTAAAGATATACACATTGTAGCAGTAAGACCCATCTTTTTTAGATACTGTCTATGGCAGGGAGAAACACTCCTTAAAACAGATAAAGTTAAATCAATGGGTTGATGAGTAATCTGATTATTTACAGGTATAATTTTTACTGGTTGATAATTAACATCTCTTATTACCCTCAGCCAATTTCTAGTATAAAGTTCTCTAGCTTGGGGTGGAATATCTAAACTTGGGTAATTTAATCCTAAAAGTGACTCTAAAGTTTCTATTTTATCTTCAGCAATTACAGCTCCATTGTATTGAGAATCAAATTTATATACCATTACTCTATCAAAGCTTGTAATTTTTCTAATTTCTTCAACTATTATTTGACATAAATTTTTTAAATCAGAAGCGTCTTGCATTTTTGATGCTGCTTCTCTCACAGAATGATAAAAGTTGAAAAATGAAATACTTTCTTCAGATATAGCTGGCTCTAGCTCCAGGATTAAAAATTTTTCAGAACGATGAATTATACCATCAAAGACTAAAGATTTATCTTTTGTTTTAACTGATAATTTAACAGGGTTAATGGTTTTAAGCTCCGGATGATTTTCTAAGCTTTTTCTGAGGCTATTGATTTGCTTTTTGTCAAGAAAGCAACTCAGATTTTGATTCAGCAATGTTTTCGCTGGTATGTCAAATAATTCAAAAGTATTATTACTTACCTGTAAAATTATCAATTCCGGTTCTTTTAAGACAAATAATACACCGTGAGGTTGAATGTGACCTGAAAGATGAATTTGTTCTTGATATTTATTGATTAAATCTACTGTTTCGTTTTGAATAACTTGCTTAACGTTCATGTATATAAAATGGTAATTATTGTGACAATACTAATAATAACACCCCTGATATTAAGTATTTTTTTTGCTCATCTATACTTTGATATTTAATGTTAAATTAAGTACATTTATCCAAACTATTTTTGATAATTGATATACTTTTCTATCATAGCTTTAAACATTAATTAATTTTCTTTCTACTTAAAATTTGTTTACAAAACTTAATATAACTAGATAAAAGCAAATAACATCTTAGGTATAATTACTAAAATTATGTTACTAAATAAACTAGGAGGTACATGGAAACTACTGATTGGCAAACTATAATTCCTACTGGAATAGCAATTACTGTTTTTCTTGGAGCATTTCTAATGATGTTCACTAATTTGTGGACTGATTCAATTAAAAAACAGGAAAAAAGTGATAAATAAACAGTTATTGATTAAACTTTCATCCTAGAAAAGTCAAATTCTGAATAAGATTGAATTTATCTGGGAAAATTAGGAAAATAAAAGAGAAAAGAAACTACAAAAATGTTAAATCTAGATAGCATAATCGAATTTTCACACATATACTGTGTAGCAATTTGTGGTGTTCTAGTACCCATGAATGTACTAGCAAGTTTACAACCAATAATTTTTACAGCCCTCCGTCGCCCCAAACAGGAAATCAACTTAATAGCATTAGTAGCTAGTTTTTACGCTTTAATGATTATCTTTCATGTTGGAAGCTGGTTTATTGTAGGAGTAGTGAGAATCCAAACATTCATTCTTTTGTGGTTTGCTAGCTGCTGTTTAATTACCAATACTTGGGCAGTTATTCACGGTTCTAGCATGAGAGAATTTATTCAATTTTCACAACAATTCCTAGTTAGACTTACTAAAAGTTTAACACTTCAAAATCAAGAGATTAGTCCTGAAATTAAATAGGATTTTTTGAGGCAGTCAACATTCAACAGTGAAAATGAATGAGGGGGTATTCATCATGGATAGCTAGGGTTAATTTTAGAGAAAAAATATTTTTCTAATAGAGATGATAGCCTCGTATCGGTAGTAATTCAACTAAGTCTAAGTACCCAGGAAAAATTAATTACTTCAGAACTTACCCAGGAACTCTAATTGTAGAGGACATTGCAACACATATTAGACTAAAACTAGAACTTAACAGGGAATTTTGCGTAAATCTTGTACCTAATTTATTCCCTGTTTTTTTTTGACAACATAGGATTTTTAGCTGTAGAATATGGGTAATTAATTTGGTATCACTACCGATCGGGTGGGGTCTAACAACTGAATTCTAATTATTAATTAAACATCACAATCTTGAAAAGAGGTAATCCCTTGGAAAAAACAATAGATAAGTTTTACGCTGATACTTACCATAAATTTTTTTCGCACTTTAAAACTTACGACGAACGATTAATTAGGGTATTGCAATCTCTCATTGATTTTATGCCTCAGTCTATCTTGGATCTAGCTTGTGGTACAGGATTGTCTACTTTAGCCTTGAAAGCCAACTTTGGCAACTCAGAAATTGTAGGCGTGGATATTGATTCAAATATGATTACCTTGGCCAGAGAAAAAATGCCAAATTCTCAAGTTCAGTTCCATTGTTGTGAGATATCAGATATATTAGCTAGAACCCCTAATGGAACAGTGGATTTGATATTTGTCAAATCAGCCTATCATTACTTTGAACACAAAATTCCGCTTTCGTATTTGCAGCCTTTGCTCAAAAAGAATGGGGTTATTGTAGTTGCCGAGAGAACAGTTCGATCTGCTAGTTCTTACCCATTACCAAAGATCGCATCAAGCTATTGGGCCAGTATTTTTGCGGAACCTCGCCCCAGTGATCGACTTGACACGGCAAACTTATTGGGAATGCCTCTTTCAGTGAGTTGTTATGGTGAACAAGTAACTATACCTACCGATATCTATCTTGATGCCGTCAAAAAGAATCAGCTTGTTGGTCTGTGGATGTTGAAACCTGAGACGATCTCTGCGTGGATAGAGAATCGTCTTTCTCAAGAAACTGATGGGTTTCATGTTTTTGAAGAATTCTGGCTTTATGTCTACCATAATATCTGAGAAGTAAAGCCATAAATTAACTATTTTACTGATGAGATCAAAGTGATGAAAGCTCCAAGATTTACTGACCTGATTGGAAATACCCCTTTAATTGATTTGACTAGATTAGTCAGTGAAAACTCAGCAGAACTCTATGCAAAATGCGAGTTTATCAACCCAGGTTTCAGCCTCAAGGATCGAATGGCAAATTATATTCTTGATGTTGCAGAAGCACAAGGTAAATTGAAGCGAGGGGATGTTATCGTCTGCTCTTCTAGTGGTAATACAGGTTGCAGTTTTGCCATGCTAGGTAAGATTAGAGGCTATCATGTTGTTATTGTTACATCAAACAAATGCAGTATAGAAAAACAAAATCATATAAAAGCTCTTAATGCAGATTTGATTGTAGTTACTCAAGATACCTATATGAGTTATGGGGCTATCAACAGTATTAAAATAATTGGACAAAGTTAAACATAAATAGACATTTACTGTGATATATTAGATTTATGTTTAACTTATTAAACTATTAAAAGAGGTGGCCGACAACTGAAATGCAATCAATCAAGACCAAATTAAAAGTTAACAATTATCAAAAAACCATACTTGCCAAACACGCAGGTGTAGCCCGTCATGCTTATAATTGGGGATTAGCAACTTGCATTTGTGAATACAAGGAAACTAAGAAACGGCCTAGTGCTATCACTTTACATAAACGTTTGATTGCTGAAGTAAAAAGTGAAAATCCCTGGTATTATGAGGTATCGATCGGGTGCCCCCCAGCAAGCATTAAGAGATTTAGAGAGGGCATTTAAAAACTTTCTAACTATTCCTGAACGTGGATTTCCAGTCTTTAAAAAAAAAGGCAGAAAAGACAGCTTTTACTTAGAAGGAAGTATTAAGATTATTCAAGGAAACTACATACAATTACCCAGAATAGGAATAGTAAAAACTTATGAAATTTTACCCTCTGTACCAGTAAAAAACGTCACCATCTCAAAAAAAGCAGATAGTTGGTACATCAGTTTCAAGTACAATTTTGAATCCGAACCAACAGAAAAAGTTGGAGAAACTATTGGTGTAGATATAGGCATAAATACATTAGCAACCTGTTCTGATGGCAGCAAATTTGCTAATGTTAAAGCCTACAGGCAAGCCAAAAAACAATTAGTTCGTCATCAACGTGCAGTCAGCAAAAAAGTTATTGGCTCCAAAAACAGATGCAAAGCAGTAAAAAAACTAGCTTCATCACACAAAAAAGTAGCCGATATCAGAGCAGATGCACTACATAAACTCACTTCATGGTTAGCTAAAAACCACAGCACCATAGTAATTGAGGATTTAAACGTAAGTGGAATGCTCAAAAATCACAAACTAGCAAGTGCTATTGCTGATTGTGGCTTTTATGAATTTAAGCGTCAGCTGACATACAAATGTGAATGGTACGGCAGTAAATTAGTCATAGCGGATAGATTTTATCCAAGTTCTCAAATATGTTCAAACTGTGGGCATCAACAGAAAATGCCGTTGCACTTGAGAACTTATGAATGTAGTGAATGCGGTTTTGAAGCTGATAGAGATTTGAATGCTGCTATCAACCTGAAAAACTATGTGAATCAGTAGCTTGAGTTTCAAGCGATTTTAAGCCTGTGGAGAAGATAAGTTGCAGACTGCGGTCGGTGGTCTTCTGTGAAGCAGGAAGCTAGCTCCAAAGCTCATGCAACCATGTATGGGTAAGTTTGGGTAAGTTTAGTAGAACGG
>NZ_RCBY01000102.1 GCF_003838195.1 Okeania hirsuta | reverse complement strand
ACTTTGTTGACGGGGACTTAGAAACCCCGTCCGTCTACACGGCGGGGTAGTTCATATTATTCCCAAGCAGGATAACTTTGAGAAACAACCTATTAACAAAATTAAATCTGAATCATTAACAGAGAAAGAGCAAGCAGAAAAGATTTTAAGTGAGTTAGAAATTTTAGAAAAAGGAACGACTGAAAACGGTCAACCTGTAGGTTTTTTTAGACAAATAGGAGATGTAGAAAGTTACTACGAACAGACGCAAAAAGTAGTCAACGATATTCATTCTTTTATTTTCCAAAACCCAAATAATCAGACTGCTCATCAAATAGCTAAATGGTTTACTCTCAAAGCAAAATTATTTCTATATTTCAGTCAAGCAAATTTAAAAGAAGTTTATCAAAAACGTGCAGAAATTATCGAATTTGCCTTAAAAATTGAAGGGTATCAGGTAGATTACGACTTTCCAGAAAGAACAGGTGATCGCCAGAAGATTCGTCTGGGCATTATTGCCAATAATTTTGATCCTCATCCAGAAACTTTTGCCACTTTACCTATATATAAACACTTAAACAGGGAAGAATTTGAAGTTATTATCTATTATTTACAAGCAAGCGGTCATCCTCTGGAAAGATATTGTTACGACCATGCTGATGCAGCAATTGAATTGCCAGAAGACCTCGAACTTCAAGTAAAAGCTGTTCGTAACGACGACTTAGATATTCTGTTCATTTCTACTAATATTACTTCCCAAACTAATGCCATAACTTTGTTAGCATCCCATCGTTTGGCACGAATACAAATTGTGGGAATGAATTCTCCTGTCACTACAGGGATGCGTCATATTGATCGCTACATCTCAAGCAAACTTACTGATTCAGAAACTAATGCTAAAGAACATTACACAGAAAAATTAGTAACTTTAGACGGACCAGATCAATGTTTTGATTTTGCGACTGAAAAGGAATTATCAGTCACAACAACTATTAGCAGAAAAGAACTAAATATTGATGAGAATACAGTAGTTTATATATCAGGTGCTAATTTTTATAAAATCATCCCAGAAGTAGAAGCAACTTGGGTGCAAATAATTGCTCAAGTTCCTAACTCTATGCTTCTGCTATATCCGTTTAATCCTAATTGGGCGCCAACTTATCCAATTGAAGCTTTTAAAGAGCGATTTTTTGCTACTTTAAGTAAGTATGGTGTCAGTGAAAAGCGACTATGTTTGCTCAATGCTTTACCAAATCGTGCTGATATTAAAGAATGTTTGAAACTGGCAAATATTTATTTAGATGCTTATCCATTTTCTGGGATGACTTCATTAATCGATCCATTACAGATTTGTTTACCTACTGTTGTTATGCAAAAAGAATCTGCTCGCTCTCGCAGAGGTGCTTCTTTGTTGCGGTATCTTGAGATGCCAGAATTAATTGCAGATAGTGAAGATGCTTATATTCAATTAGCAGTTAACTTGGGAAATAATTCTGATTTACGAGCAGTTTATCGCGACAGAATAGAGACAAAAATGCAGGCTAATCCGCAGTTTTTGGATAGTCGCTATTACTCTAGTCAAATGGGATATTTATTTCAAAAGGTATTTCAGGAATATTTAGAGCTTGTCATGAATTAAATCTGCTTTAATACCTAAATTACAAAGTCGGATTAAGTTGGAATATAAAGATGCAAGCGCTTCTTTAAAAGCAACTCATATTACTGCTCTAAGTATCAGTGACTTATACCAATTTTATAAATGTTTGCTACAAATGGTAGAAGTAAGAAAGAAAGAAGAAGCAAGAAGTAAGAATGGATAAACATTACAAAAAAAGGAAAAACGATAGAGATAACTATCTAAAACAAATTAGATCTGCTATCTTTAAGCATATACGCTCAATATCTACCTTTTTATAGCATTCTTTTTTCAAAGTGGTATTATCTAATAGTTAAACTTAAAAAAACTAAACAAAAGAGGAAATTTTAAGGATGCCAATATTTGTTGATAACTTAAAGAAAAATGGCAAAATAGATGATATTCATTTAACCATAGCTATTGTGGGTTCTAGAAATTATGAAGGCCAAGAGTATGAAGGTATCGATTGGGGTTTAATGTCTCCTAATCTGACGATATACGGTTTTGATGCCGATCGGGAAAGCTGTGAGCAGATGAACGCCAAGCTGCAAAAACAACAAATTAGTTACCAAGAAAAACACATACCTTTAGCTCTTTGGGATTCCGTGGGAACTCAAACTTTATATATTACTAAATCTCCTTACTGTAGTTCTTTGTATCCTCCTAGTGAGTCGTATATCGATCGCTTTACAGACAACCCCAGAATAATAGAGTTAGTATCTAAAGAAAAGATCCAAACAACTACTTTAGATGATTTTTGCCATTCTGAGGGAATCAATGAAATTGATTTTATACAAATTGACACCCAAGGTGGAGAACTAAAAGTTTTAGAAGGTGCTAAGGATATTTTAAAAAGCATTCTCTTCCTAAAAGTAGAAGTAGAGTTTACAGCTATGTATGAAAATCAGCCTTTATTTGCTGATATTGACTTATATTTGAGGAAAAGTGGCTTTACCTTTTTAGATTTTGAAACTTTGTATCGAGATTCTCGTCGTAGAGGTTCTATAGTCTCTAAACAGCATCCCGGTCAATTAATATGGACAGATGCTTTTTATTTTCGGGATTTGATTCAGCAATCATCCGATCGAGAGTCATGTAATAACACTCCAGAGAAGTTGTTGAAATTAGCTTGTATTGCGGATATACTAAGTTTTTATGACGTAGCAATGGAAACTTTAGAGTGGTTAACCTGGAAGTATGGTGATAATCCCAAGTACAATTTTGCCAACAACATAGCAGAGGTTTTATCTCAACTCCCTGATTTAGCTAAGGAGAAAGTTGGTGCTTTACCAGCGATGGAAAGAATCAAAGGTTATCTTGATAGTAAGTATTTTTTAAATCATCCAGTAGTTAAAGAAGATGAGTTATATTCAAATTTAAAATTAAGAAAATTTAATCTGATAATTTTCCCAGATTGGTTGCAATCAGAAGAAAAGGTGGGATTAGAATTACAAGAGGTAATTAAAAGTCTAGTGACTCATCCAGATAGAGCTAAGATGACTTTATTAATAGATAACAGCAATATTTCTGCTGAAGATGCAGATTTAATTTTATCTAGTGTGGCGATGAATTTGTTAATGGAGTCAGAATTAGAAGTAGATGAGGGACCAGAAATTGTTTTAGTTGGGGAGTTGAGTCAAATACAATGGTCAGCTTTAATTCCTCAACTGCAAGGTAGGATTAAATTGGAAAATGAGAATGGGGAGGCGATCGCTCAAGCTAAAGCTGAGAAAATTGCATTATTCAACTAGACAACTAAAAATCAAAATAAAAATTGATTATGACAACCAGTATAGCTACTGAAAAATTCCATAGTCAAACCAGTTTTTCTGGTTCAGTTTATTTTTATCTATGCCATGAACAAGCTTATGAGCATTTAATGATTAATATCGCTGATGGGTTAAAAGTTTTAAGAATTCCATTTTATGCTAATTTCAATTATTGGAAAACCGGATTAGATTCAGAATCATATCTTTTTAATTATGACTCTAGTGTCAATCATTGGGATTGTTCAGTTGTAGTTTTAAGCAATCACTGGTTTGAAAATCATCAAAAGATACCTGAAGGTTTGTTCGATCAGAAAAGAAAATATATAACTGTTTATTTAGACGATACAGATGGTCATAGTCTCCTATTATATGACCTAAATCCTACTTTGATGAGAAATTTTGATCTTGTTTTAAGAACGGGTTGTAATAATTTTGTTCAACATCCGAATAATTTACACCCTTGGTTTTTTGGTATCTCTAATCGAATTTTAAAATCGACTCAACAAGTTAGCAAATTTGAGCAACGAACACCTAATTTACTAATTAATTATAGAGTAAAACATGACACATTATTATTATTTGGTATAGATGCTTCGGTGCAGATTCCAGGAATACAAAGAACAGATTATATAAAAGATGATAAATGGATAGAATACACTGTAAATTTTCCTCTAAGAAAAATTGCTGACGAACGTTTTTACCCTGTAATAAAAAATATTCTCAAACTTGACTTTTCTCGTGAAAATTTTGATAAACCACCAGAAGATAATTATGATTATTTTCTCTGGCAGCAAACTGGTCAACGTCATCATCCTGAATATTATCAAAGACTAACTAAATCTCTTGCTTGTGCTGCTTTTGGAGGTTGCATTGTTCCAGATAACGATAGTCAAAACTTTCATGCTGAGTGGTGGGATAGTTGGAGATTTTGGGAGTCTTTAGCTGCTGGATGTGTGACTTTTCATATTGATTTTGATAAGTATAGTTTTAATTTACCAGTGATGCCGGAAAATTGGAAACACTATATCGGTATTGATTTAGATAATATACAGGGAACGGTCGATCGCCTTGTCAAGGAACCTGAAATTTTAGAAAGCATATCTATTGCGGGTAGAAAGTGGGCAATTGAAAATTATTCACCTGTTCCTACCGCCTTGCGTTTTCTGGAGATAGTTCGCGACAAGCAAAATACAAAAACTAGAGGGGAAATTCTAGGACACTTTGTTACCCAGAGATTGCCTTTTTCGCTAACAGAAATCAATTTAATTGTTTTCCCAGACTGGTCGCAACCGGAAGAAATAGTAGGATTAGAATTACAAGCAGTAATTAAAAATCTGGTGAATCATCCAGATAAAGCTAAGATGACTTTATTAATAAATAACAGCAATATTTCTGCTGAAGATGCAGATTTAATTTTATCCAGCGTGGTGATGAACTTGTTAATGGAGTCAGAATTAGAGGTAGATGAGGGACCAGAAATTTTTTTAGTTGGGGAGTTGAGTCAAATACAATGGTCAGCTTTAATTCCTCAACTGCAAGGTTGGATTAAATTGGAAAATGAGAATCAGGAAGCGATCGCTCAAGTTAAAGCAGATAATATTCCCCTAATTGAATTATCAAATTTCTCAGATCAAACCTCAAATAAAATTGATTGATGACTAGATTTTTTCACGACCAATTTGCCAAACAATATTTAGAAGAATTACTATCAACTATTGGAGAAGTTAAAGCACCGTACGAAAAAAACTGTAGAAAATTGTAACAGCCTTTATCTTGATATTGGATTAACCAATACTGGCTGTACGGCACAGCTCACTATTCCCTCGGCAAATGCCTCTGGAAATTTCTTATCTTATATTTGAAGACTGCCATTAACATCGGCATTAATGACTATACCAGTTCCACTTTTGAATAAGCCACGCTTGACTCGTTTACCTACATAGTTATCATGGCATATTGGTTCTTCTAGGTCAATAGCAGATGTTTTACTGGTATAACTTTCTTCAGTTTCAATGACTTTTACCCCAACCAGTTGACACTTATAAGTTATCTGTTGAATTAACTTATAGTGAGGTATTTGAGTAAAATTTTGGTTGTTTTTTTTGCCTATATTTGCACCTTGTTTCCAGTTATCATTTTTTCCTATGACTACAGTACCAATATTATTTGTGGTTAAATACTCAACCACTAACTTACTGGTGTTATGCAGATAATTGGAAACAAAACGATTTCTATGATAACTTAATGCTTCAATCTTACGACTGGTTTTTCTGTTGCCTTTGAGATGACTTTGGTACTTAGCTTTACGCTTATTATACAGTTGATTGACACTTTTTAGTGGCTTCCCATTAATCAGCAGTGGTTTGACACCAGGCTTATTTGTAGATAGAGCAACTAATCTGTCAATCCCTAAGTCTATTCCAGCTACATATGTTGATTGTATTTGTGGCTGATTCGCTTTTTCATACACTACTTCAATTATATAGCAGCTAGTAGCAGGTACTATCCTGACTTCGATTACAGTTTCTACAATTACAGGTATTTTGATTTCACTCATTGATAAGTGACAAATACCATCTTTTAAAGGGGCTTTATAGACTGATTCCTTTGAATATATAACTACATTCCTACCTTGAGTTTTATTCTTATACTTTGGTATTTTGGGTTTACCTAAAAACTTTCCTGGATTTTTTGACCATTCAATGATAGCCTGAAAATAACCACGCCAAGTTGCAACCAAGCATTTTATTATTTGTTTTGATACTTTAGTTGGTAATGCTCTGTAGGCATCGCTATTTTTGGTGGTGTGGTACAGTTTAGTTAAATCTAGACTTTTTCCACACTTGAAAAAATGTTGACGACAATAATAATTAGCCAAGTTGTACAAGTTTTTTGATTTAAAAGCTAACTCATCACACACCTGCCAATAGATATGTGTTCGGTTAATAATATGTCTGTCAACCAGTTGCATTCACCTGAATTATTTCATAAGAGTTATTACCTATTTAATACTACAACACTTTTGTAAATTTTACAACTATTTTCTACGGTTTAAGTTTAACAGTTACTAACCCCAGAAACTCTCTGGCTGAGAATTTTGGGTAGAGGAAGAGTTCAATCAACAGCAATTGATGAATTAGAAGCATTGCCAGCGGATAATTTGTTTCGTTCAAATGCGCTATTGTTATTAGCAGATTTGCTAAGTAATATAGAAGTAAATCAAAATTTAGAATCAGAAGATAGGGAGTTAATTATGCGATTATCACCACTTTTTTCACAAAGATTAGAAGAGGCTACAAAACAAGGTATGCAACAAGGTATGCAACAAGGTATGCAACAAGGTATGCGAGAAGAACGCCGAGAACAAATAGAAAATATTCTCAAAGTTCGTTTTGGTACAATAGATAACCAACTAGAGGCAATAATTGAGCCATCACTTTCTCTTTTACCTGCTGAGTTAGTACCTTTGTTATTGCAATTATCTCGTGATGAATTGTTAGCTAGATTTGTTGGGCAAAATGGTACTCAAAATTGAGTAGTTTAATCCTGAGCTTGAGGAAGAAAAACCAAGCTACACAATTTGAAATATTGCTTTCACCTTATTCGTGGTATACTAGCAGTTACAACCTGTTCTACAGTGAACTCTAGTTCTGGGAAAGTAGGGGAAATAATCCGATCCTTTCCCCGAAATACTTGACTCTGATATTCGCCGTTAATAAGTTGATAAACAAAAACGGTGGGAACTTTAGAACGACCTAAATAAGACCGAGAAGCGATCGCTAGATAATCAACTATCCAATATTCGGAAATCTCCAAATGCTTGTACTCGTCAAATTTGTCAACATAGTCATCCTCCCAGTTAGTTGACGTTACCTCCACTGCTAGTCTCAAGGGTTCCCTAAACCCCTGATATGTGTAAAGGTATCTGTCCCAAATCTCACCATCCACCACAGACACATCAGGAATTCGCCCTTGTTCTTGCCCTTCTTTTGTTACCGTTCTGACCAATGCGGTGCGCGTCACCACTAAACCCAAATTTAGCCGTTCGATTTCCCGGTCCATAGTTCTCTGGATTAAATTCGCAACGTTTTCATGGGCACCAATGGGTCGCATTTCTCTAATTTCTCCATCCACAAGTTCGTAAATAACCCCATCTTCTGGGTATTGGTCAATAAATTGGTCAAAAGTCAGTCTAGTTTTTGTTGTATTCATGGCGATCGCTCCTATACAAAACTGGGGTAATTAACTGTTAAACTTAAACTGTAGAAAATAGTTGTCAAACGTAGAAAAGTATTGTAATATTAAACAGTTAATAGAAAACGTAAATTTAGGCAATGAATGATTTCGAGCATTATAGTAATCACGGGCTCCGGGCCACTTTATTTGAATAGACAGACCCATGAAAGTTGTTGACAGACATATAATTAGACGAACACATAACTTTTGGCAGGTGTGTGATGAGTTAGCTTTTAAGTCAAAAAACTTATATAACTTAGCTAACTATCACTGTCGTCAGCATTTTTTCTGTACTGGTAAAAGTCTCTCACTAACTAAACTGTACCACGCCACTAAAGATAGCGATGCTTACAGAGCATTACCAACTAAAGTATCAAAACAAATAATAAAATGCTTGGTGGCAAGTTGGCGTGGCTATTTTCAAGCTATAAAAGAATGGTCAAAATATCCTGGGAAGTTTTTAGGTAAACCCAAAATACCAAAGTATAAGAATAAAACTCAAGGTAGGAATGTAGTTATATATTCAAAGGAATCAGTCTATAAAGCCCCTTTAAAAGATGGTATTTGTCACTTATCAATGAGTGAAATCAAAATACCTGTAATTGTAGAAACTGTAATCGAAGTCAGGATAGTACCTGCTACTAGCTGCTATATAATTGAAGTAGTGTATGAAAAAGCGAATCAGCCACAAATACAATCAACATATGTAGCTGGAATAGACTTAGGGATTGACCGATTAGTTGCTCTATCTACAAACAAGCCTGGTGTTAAGCCTATGCTTGTTAACGGGAAGCCACTAAAAAGTGTTAATCAGCTTTACAACAAGCGAAAAGCCAAGTATCAAAGTCATCTCAAAGGCAACAGAAAAAGCAGTCGTAAGATTGAGGCGTTAACCTATCACCGAAATCGTTTTGTAGAGAATTATCTGCATAACACCAGTAAATTAGTTGTCAATTATTTAGTGACTAATAATATTGGTACTGTAGTCATAGGCAAAAATGATAACTGGAAACAAGGTGCAAATATCGGCAAAAAAAACAACCAAAATTTTACCCAAATACCACATGATAAGCTACTCAAGCAAATTACTTATAAATGTCAGCTAGCAGGAATCAAGGTGATTGAAACAGAGGAAAGCTATACAAGCAAAACATCTGCTCTTGACCTAGAGCAACCAATAAAACATGAAACTTATAGGGGTAAACGAGTCAAACGTGGTTTATTCAGGAGTGGAACTGGTATAGTGATTAATGCCGATGTTAATGGCAGTCTTCAAATAATTAGAAAGAAATTCCCAGAGGCATTTAGTGCCGAGGGAATAGTGAGCTGTGCCGTACAGCCAGTATTGGTTAATCCAATATCAAGATAAAAGCTGTTACGATTTTCTACAGTTTTTTTCGTACGGTTCTTCCGTATCGTTACACTGAATCAAAATACAATGGCTTTCGCCCATCTCTAAATTACTATCAATAATATCAATATACAAAATACATTGATGAATGGGTTTGTCATAAATGAGCGTGTTTTCTGGGTTAGGAAGTTTCATAACTTTTCTCAAACATTCTTTTCTGGTTTATTTAACTTAAGTTTGACCATACATTAATTTAACAGTAGCGATCGCTTATCGGCTAAATAAACTAGAATCTACTTTAAAAAAATCCCCTAATATTTTAGCTTGTTCAGTATTAATCTCACCTCTACCATTAATCAACTCAATTACTATACCCTCCGAGCCAATAACTTCGACTAAATTTTCAAGTTTTACTCCCTGTTGTTCCATCAAAAATCGTAACATTGAATCAGGAGTTGATACAGAACCTGGATGATAAAAATCTTGCTCAAACTTTTCAATTAAAACAATTAATAATTCATACAAAGTTTCTTGCTCTGGAGTAAGATTTTGAACGTGCATTAGTTCCTCTACAACTGCCAGTGCTTTTTCATTTTCCTCCTCTGTTTTTATTAGCTTGGGCTGATATTTAACTAACAACTCACTATATTTTTTTGAACTAAAAGTAAGGGTCATTTTTCCAATACTCCTTATCGTATTCTGCATGGGTAAGAATGTATTTAATATAAATCAATTGTCGTTGGTAATCTATACTAACAATTAAACGATATTTATTGCCCTTAATATTAAAAACTGTAAAATTACCAACTGCCTCTGCTGAAGGAAAAACGGATTTTACCTCAATCAAATTTGACCAATTAGCCTTGCTGGCAACTTTATACCAATTATCTAAAGTATCACTCGAATCACTATGGTTAAGTGCATATTCTCTTAAATGTCTATAGCTAATAACGTGCATTTGAAAACAATTTGTTAGTAAGTGTAGGTTGGGTTGACGAAAAGAAACCCAACATATATATGCTAGGAATGAGAGTAGCCATCTTAATTAAAGCATTTAGCGTGTATCTAATATTGCTGCGAAGGCAATAATATGTTAAAGTTATAGCCACTTCAAAACCATCCCTCCTAGCAATGACAATCAAAAATCATCAACTCTCACCTTCAATATATCTCTGCCACATTTGCTCATAAGCTTTCTCCATCTCCAAGGTAAACTGCTTTGCATTCCACAATGGAGCGGTTTGCCTCGACTTTCTCAATTTCCAGGATATTTCCTGCCGTAATTTTTCATCTTTCCCTAATCTAATTCCCCACTCCACATATTCTTCATCACTCCAAGCAATACCTTCGGTGATGCCAGCATTCATCATCATGGTGTAGCTATTGCGTGCTGCGAATTGTTGACCAACCCGCGTTACCATGGGGATGCACATCCAGAGAGTTTCTAGAGTAGTTGTTGCACCGTTGTAGGGATAAGTATCTAAAACAATATCTGCAATACCTAGGTTTGCTCGGTGAATTTCTTCTCGAGCTACTTCTTCTATCGGAATCAGGCGATCGCTACTAATACCCTCTGACTCAGCAACATCTATCAGCAATTCAGATAAAACGTCTGAGTCACCAAATTTTTTAAACAAGAAGTAACTATTGGGAACTTCTTTGAGAATTTTCATTTGCAGTCTGGCAGTATCGGGGTTAAATTTATAACCTCTTTGAGCAGTAAAATAAACCACTGCATCACTAGGAATACCTAAATCTTCTCGTTTCAGACTGGGTATGTTTACCTCAAAACCATCTACAGCAACATAAGTTTGAGGTAGTCGCCAAATTTTATGGGGGTAATAATCTTGAGCATTTTCTGGCAAAACATAAGGATCGGCAATATAGTAATCAATTGTTGGTATTCCTGAGGCACTCCAACCTAACCATGTTGCTTGAATAGGTGCTGCTTTCATTGCCATAATTGAACAACTATTAATTAATGTCATGCTATCTAAATCAATTAAGATATCTATTTCATCATCATAAATATCTTCTGCTACTTCTGTACTAACAATACTATAAATATGAGTTTTAGTAGCTTGATTAGCGTACCACTGTTGCAGATGATCGTTTCGGTGTTCTGCCGCTACCATATATGAATAAATTTCATATTTATCTCGATTATGATACTTAAATAGCCAACGGGCAATCCACCCTACAGAATGTCTTCTCAAACAGTGGGATAAATATCCTATTTTTAAAGGTTTTGTCTCTGAACTGAAATAATTTTTCTTGTTTAACTTCTGACTGTATTTGCTTATTTGCTCCTGACAAGCTGTTTCTAAATTTAGCTGACAAATTTGTGATAACTGACTACGAATGTTGAGATTTTTTTCCGGGCAGTCTCTAATATAGGGAAAGATATAAGCCATGTTATACAAACGCATGGCAACTGTACCCAGTTTTTGTGGAGGTTGTGCTGCTAGAGCTTGTATTAGAGACTCTTGTCGGTCTAATGTTTCTTTAACTTTTCGATCTGCACCTCTTGAGGCGATTAAAGCTCGACAAATCTGAAAATGAGAGATTACTTTTTCGTGTATATCTGTAGATAAAGAATAGGATTTTTCTGCATATTCAATTGCCAAAGCATAGTCAGTTAACTCTACAGAAAACTGTGCCATAGTTCTTAATAGCTCTCTATTCTCTGGGGCGATATTTAATAACAATTCTGTATATTTTCTAGCAAATCCTACTGAGGCGAAAGAATATGCAATTTGAAATATAGGTGGAATTAGAGAGTTAATAAGAGTAGTTCGAGCTTCTATTTGAGGAATGGCAACTGAGGCAAATTCTACTGATGATAAACTTTTTGGATCGTAAACTAACAGTTTTTTTAATGTATGCGGCAGTAAATTTTGGTCAACTTCTATAGTTGTATTATTTTCTAATAGCTCAATTATTCCATACTCCCCTAGTTGTTCCCTTGTATAGTTTTTGAGAGCAATGGATAAATCAATTAACTGCAATAAATTATTAATATCCGTGGGGTTAATTTCCCGAATGTGTTGTCTAATAACCCAAGCGACAGATCCATTCTGGCTTCCTAGTTGTCTATTTGCTTCTGTTGCCAATACTTCTACTAATTCTGCTGTCCAAAACTCAACCTCTTCTGCTTCTCCATCTGCCATACCTAACAGCCAAGTTGTTTGTGCTTCCTCTTCTTGTCCTTCCAAGAGTAACATTAATCCCAATTGCCAATAATATGACTTATTTTGTGGATTTGCATTTATGGCTTTTTCATAAAGGTTAATAGCTTTACTGTAGTTACTATTAACTAAATATTGATTAGCTTGTTGTTGCCAATTATCAGGTAATTCATCAGAAATCATCAGAACATAAATTAATAATTTACAAAAATAATAGGTAGCGCATACTACGCTACCCTTAAGTTTTTGAAGTTAATGTCTAAAGTTATAGAGGTGTTTCATAGCCCGATCCAACACATTCAGAATTATAAGTTGGCTCATCGCTCAATCCGACTTCTCCTTCACAGATGATTGTCTGGGAAGTTAATGCTCCATCTGCGTCTGTCAGATATACTATTGCTGCATATCCTCTAAGACCAGTAGCAGTTTCATCTGTCCAAGCTGCAACACCTAATTCATCTGCAGTAGCCCCAACTTGTTGTGTGGCAGCGCTGATATTATAGGTATAATTACCCGTAGCAGTTTTAATACCTAAACCAAGCTGTCCTATATTATCTTGAATAGGGCCAATAACAAATGTACCATTCTCTGCATAATAAGCTTGCTGACCTTTATTAATAGAAGCCAAATACTGCTTTGCCTCAGACTGCTTTGCTTTGTTAGCTTGGTTCAAGAAAGAAGGCAACGCAATAGCAGACAAAATACCGATAATAATGATAACCACCAACAATTCAATCAGAGTAAAACCCTCTTCCTTTCTCTTCTTAGCAACGTGCTGTAAGAACTTAGCCTTAAATTCAGTTTTCATTTTTTCTCCTATAAAAATTGGACTAATAATTTTTATCCCATGAATCTAACTTACCCACCTTGCCAAAAATTCATATCATGCCCCAGGAATTTTTTTTTTCGGTGGTAGTAGTAGCGCGTCTAGACTCAAATTGTGGGTAAAAAACCTAACCCCCCAACCCCCTTCCCTGCAAGGGAAGGGGGGGCATTTCTTCCCTCTCCTTGCAGGAGAGGGGTCGGGGGAGAGGTCTTCCGGGATAGTAAAACTTACCCACATTTTCAAGCTAGACGCCCTAGTAGGTTGGGTTGAGGGACGAAACCCAACACCATTAACTCAAAACCAATAAAGGTTTGTTGGGTTTATCTTTCAGATAAGCTTCGCTAACAATATTGTTATACAAGGGCTTACTGAACTGACACACCCAAAATGGTGCGTTACGACGGATTGTTAAATGCCCTTCACAACGAGTAATTTTGGCCGTCTTTTCATGTCCCTCTGCGAAACGCACCCTACGGGACTAAGCTTGGGTAGTCCTGCATGGTAATGGTGAGGATATATATTTTTTAATTTCTCCGACACTCCCCATCTCCCCATCCCCCCATCTCCGATACTCCCCATCTCCGAATCTCCCTAAACTCCCGGTGCTTCCTTTACCATTACTATGCACCACCACCTAAGCTTGTAGTTAGCCCCTCAATTCTCCTTGGGCTAAAGCCCAACTACAAACAAAGACTTAAAAGCTTATTTCTCCTAACTAGGTCTCACCTTCACCCCTACTTTCAAACCCAAAGATTCTAGTAATTTCCGCAAAAGATTAAATTCTATTTCACCCGTTTCTTTAAGTTTTTCGTCAAATCTTGCAAGGTTGTCATAAACATCATCAGAAACAAAATTAAATCCTCTTCTGGCTTCTATCACATTAGAGAAAGCTTTTTTTATCATTTTCGGATCGCCTTCTTCTAACACAACCTCAAGATAAACTGCTGCTTCTGAAGGTTCTTTTAAAGATTGAATTAATTCGGTATGATAACTGATACTCTTATGCATTGTCACGACTCCTTTGAAGAAGGAGACAGGAGACAGGAGACAGGAGACAGGAGGAAAATTACATGGGGATTCTCACCCCAAGTAATGCGTGAACACCGTGTAGACGGTGGGGTATTAAACCCACAAAGAAAATGATAATCTTGCCAATAGTTTTGAAGCTCAATGGTGCGTTACGACGGATTGTTCAATACCTTTCATTGTGAGTGATTAATGCAGTCTAACGCACCCTACTGGATCTAATTAGGCTCGTAGTAGTAGATATCTAGACTAAAATTGTGGGTAAAAAAACCTAACCCCCCAACCCCCTTCCCTACCAGGGAAGGGGGAGAAGACTTCCCCCCTCTCCTTGCAGGAGAGGGGTCGGGGGAGAGGTCTTCATTGACTCAAATTTACCCACATTTTAAAGCTAGACAAGCTACTACTAACGTTCCAAAAGCACATACAGAAATGGGTCTAAAGTATCCAACAATTCCTTAACCTCCTCCCAACACCTCTCCTTGCTCACAACTTCCAAAGTAATAGGGTCTAATGGTCTAATCTTGATCAACCGTTCTACCAAAGATTCAATAGTACAAACCCCATCCCACAGAGGCAGCAGACAAACAGCCATACTACTATCTATATGAATAGGTGTTAAAGTGGGCAACTTCACATAATTACTAATTTCAAAAGGTTTATGGTTATTGATACAGTTAATTAAATCCTCCCTAGCTTGAGAATTTCGTAACTGAGGATGAAGATGTACCTTGGCCTTTTGCCAGTCAGAGTCTGTCCATTCGGAAACTGGCACAAAAGATTGACTTTGTTGGGGATGACCACACCAAAAGTCCAAGAGACGGTGCATGGGTTGTAAAAGTTCAAATAAATGTAGTCGTTCCTCCACAGATATTTCTGGCAAACTCATGCCTAAAAAAGCTGGCAAATCATCCTCACTTTTAAACAAATCTAAAATTTCCCACTGTCGCCATTTCACCATACTAATAAATTCTAAATCCGCACTTTTTAAAGCAGCAAAAATTTCCGGGATAGTATAACCTTTATCTCCCAGTAATAAATAATTACTCAGCATCCATTCTTCATTTTTTGCCCTTTCCGGCTTCCAAACTTGTCGTTTAAGAATAATTGAATCTTTCAAAGCATCCAAAGTTTCTCGTGCCAGTTCCATTTCCATTTCTCCAGGATTTTCATTCATTAATCCCATCATTTGAAAAACTTCTTGCACCTTAAAATAGTTATGACGTTGGAGAGAACTATGGAGATTTGTTCTAATAATTCCATCAGGTTTTAAAACAGATTTCATTCCCTGTAAACCGGCAACTATATCCGGCAATAAATACAGAACTTCATCACAATTAATATAGTCAAACTCTAAACCTAAACTTGGCAGTTCTTCTATAAGCAAAACATGAAATTCGGCATTATCAAAACCATGATATTTCAGACGTTGCCGAGCTAATTCTACAGATTTTTCGGAAATATCAATACCGACTATTTTCGCCTCTGGATTTGCTTCTGCTAATACTAATGCCTTATAACCACTGCCACATCCCGCATCTAAAATTATCTTACCTTCAGTTTCTATTACCTTTTGATTTCTCAGATAATATGGTGTGACAAGATTATGAATAAAAAGTGATTCATAGTCATCCTTAGGAGATTTTTCAACAGGTATTCTGGGATAAGTTACAAAATCAAATTGTTGACGAATTTTTGCTTGTAGTTCTGATTCTTGATAGTTCATAATTGTTTGATTGGTAGTGCTGAGTTAGAAGAATAGTTAGGGATTGCTGATTAAATATAAAAGCATTGACATATAAATACTTTAGCCTTTTTGGGAACGAAAAAAGTGCCCCTGTTTCAGCTCTTCACGCTCATGCATGGAGCGTATTTTAGGCGCATGGTTGGGCAGAAAAATCATTCTTACAAAACTTAGCTCCTACTTCCTCGCTCCCGATCCATTTCTCCTGTATCCAGTATAGCTGTCTCCTGTCTCCTACCCCTACTAAAATACTTTTTCAGCAAACCCTAGTTATTCATATCTATCCCCCTAAATCCCCCTGAGAAAGGGGGACTTAATAGTTATAAATGTTTATCTGAAAATAGGGGGACTTGAAAATAAAAAGCTTACTTAATTAAACTGAAAATTGTATAGTTATAATTTAAGTAAATGTTGATTGAGATAGTGGCTACACAAAATCAAGTCAAAATTTATCATTTTCTTTGTGGGTTTAATACCCCACCGTCTACACGGTGTTCACGCATTACTTGGGGGAGCGAATCCCCATGTAATTTTCCTCCTGTCTCCTGTCTCCTGTCTCCTGTCTCCTTCTTCAACGGGCGGTTTGGAGAGCAAATCTCTACAGAGTATTAGGAAAAGTTCCCCCATTTTTAAGGCGGTTAGGGGGGATTTAATTCTACATTTTGCAAAATATTTAATCCTTAATTATAACATCTTGACATCCTCCCCGGCCTAAAGGCACAGGGATTCCTACCGAGCCATAGCTCCTCGGCGGGTTGACGTTTCACTGACTTCTGCTACCTTAACGGTAGTCTTATGTTTGCCTCCACGTCCGTTTTTTGTCTCGGACTGCCCGCCCGCGACTAATATATTTCTTGCTGCGTTTTCGTCTCTATCATGTTTACTGCCACAGTTTAGACACTCCCACTCCCGAACTGAAAGGTCTAACTTTCCACCTTTAAAACCACAACATGAACACTTTTGTGATGTTGGTTCCCACCTGCTAATTATTCTAAAATCACGACCGTATTTTTCTGCTTTTCCTTCTAGGAATGTTCGGAAAGTTCGCCATCCTAAATCAGAAATAGCTCTGGATAATTTACGGTTTTTAAGCATTCCAGAAACATTTAAGTCTTCTAAAACAATTGTTTGGTTTTCACGAATTATTTTAGTAGATAGTTTATGAAGAAAATCTGTCCTTGTATCTTTCAGTTTGCCATTAAATTTTGCAACTCTTAGCCTGGCTTTTTCATGTCGTTTAGAGCCTCTAGTTTTATGAGATAATGACTTACTTAATTTTCGATACTTCTTAATGCGTTTCTTGAGCGGTTTTGGTGCGTCAACTTTTTCTCCATTACTCAAAGTAGCAAAAGTTTTGATTCCTAAATCTATACCTACTGAATTATCAATTTGAGGCAACTCTTCTGGCTGTATTTCTACTACAAAACTAAGAAAGTATCTATGAGCTGAATCTTTAATTACTGTTGCTGATGATGGAGTAGCAGGCAGATCTCTTGACCAAACTATTTTCAGCTTTCCAATCTTGGCTAAATAAACTTTGTCCTGACCAACTTTAAACCCTCCTTTCGTAAACCTAGCCGTTTGCTTCGATTTCCTTTTTTTAAATTTAGGAGGTTTAACAGGTTTACCTTTTCTATGGCCTTGAGTTGATTGAAAAAAGTTTTGATAAGCCTGGTTTAAATCATTCAAAGATTGCTGCAATGGTATAGCAGAAACCTCTGATAGCCATTCTCTATGTTCAGTCTTTTTAGCTTGAGTGATAAACTGTTTTTGTAGTTCAGAATTAGTCGGTTTCTTCTCTCTTTGAGCGTGCTTTTCTTTGCAGCAAGCTAGGCTATCATTCCAAACTACGCGAACACAACCAAATAGTTGCGCTAACTTGGTCTGCTGATATTTAGTTGGGTATATTCTATACTTGTATCTAGCCCTCATCTTAAATTTATTTTTGGTCTGTATAGTATAACTATAGCATAGTTGAATTTGGTATGCAATATGTTAAGACAAGAAAGACATAGTATCTCAGACTTAAAAGTACATTTGGTATGTGTGACTAAATATCGGAAAAGTGTATTTACAGCAGAAGGATTAGAATTAATCAAGGATTCGTTTGAGACTGTAGCTAAGAAGATGAACTTCAATATATTAGAGTTTAATGGGGAAGCCGATCATGTTCATGCAGCTATTGAATACCCACCTAAATTGTCTATATCTCAAATAGTCAATCATCTTAAAGGTGTTTCTAGTAGATTATATGGAGCAGCAGGATATGAAAAACCCCACAAAACTGCGCTTTGGAGTCCTTCATATTTTGTGGCTTCAGTTGGAGGCGCACCACTTGAAACTCTGAAAAAGTACATTCAAGGAGGAAAGTCCCCCTTTTAGGGGGAGGCTTTAAACCCAATTTTCTGGTAATATGAATAATAAAATAATCTTCATTCTCAAAGTCCTAATTCTCTCTGCTGGACTTTCCCTCTCGATCAAATATGCTGGCCCCTATCTTTCCATTTCCTCCACAGCAACCAATGCCATCATTGCTGTACTCACACCTCCAATAGTTGTAGGGATATTATTGGGATGGCGACTTTGGGGACAAGTTCAGAATGTGGAATAAAGGGTAAAGAAAGTGGGTTTTTTAGGTAATTTCAGAGAAATTTGAGAAAAGTAAGAAAACTTGATGACTAGATTCCTTTATGACCAATTTGCTAAACAATATTTAGAAGAATTACTATCAATTATTGGCGAAGTAAAAGCACCCCGTGAAGTGCGGGGAGAAGCTAGGCAAATAGATGTCTGGTTTTCACCACAACCACAACTTCAAGGAAACCTAAAAGTATTAGGATTATTAGGTCGTTTTGCCACAACAACTGCTTTATTTGAACCTTACCGAAATCCTGTAACCCCTAATGAAATTTGTAGTTGTTTGCTGAAATTACTGGAAGTTAGGGGAGAATTTCAAAGAGAAGCGAACCGCAATAATAGCCGTATTTATGAAGATGATTATCCGAAATTATCATTTTCTTTGTGGGTTTAATACCCCACCGTCAACGGTCGTGTTCACGCATTACTTGGGGGAGCGAATCCCCATGTAATTTTCCTCCTGTCTCCTGTCTCCTGTCTCCTGTCTCCTACCCCTACTAAAATACTTTTTCAGCAAACCCTAATTACCTCTTCTTTTCAAGGAGAGGATTGACTAATCATGAAAATTTTTTCTCTCTTGGTCGATGGTCGGACAGCGAGGAGACCCGTTCTTACAGACCCGCTCCGAAGTACGCCATCCCACCCTTCAGGAAGCTCCGAAGAGAGAACTCCGTTCCGCTGTCGCGAACGACCGCTTGTTTCTCCTTTAAAACAGAGGATTTTTACCTTAATTATTCGGTAATAATCTCACAAATGATAGATTTGTCTGCTGTAGATTTAGCCAGATTAATAGTAGATTTATCTAATTTATCTCCTACAGAAATTTTGGCGAGATTTAAACCAGAAAATTGAAAGTTTTAGACAGCTCTAAATTAACCTATCACCTCTAGTAAAAAACTATGTTTTACCTAATAAGTATTGAAACTTTTTGGGAGTAGGGGTGTAACGGAGTCGGCAATGAGGAGAGGTCAAATCAATAAATTTTATGATAATAGTTAATCATATTTAAAGGATTTGTCATTGTTTCTTTGTCTACTTCATTCCACTAGCTTATCTGACCATCAACGTTTGCTCTAGTTATGGGTAAAGTATAGACTAAAAAATGGGATATTTTTGTTTGATGAAGGCAGCTAATTCATAAGCGATCGCTGCTCATTTCTTCTGTTTTAACCAAGCTAATATCAAGGTGTAAATTGTAATTAAATATTACACAAATTCAAGATAGAATACATTAACCTATATACTTAAAATCCATACTTTAATTATAATTCTTGTGAATCTAGGTAATTGGGTTGGACTATTCGCCATCCTCGCTTCCATATATATATTGTGGCAGATCCGTCAATTATTACTGCTAGTATTTACCGCAGTGGTAATTGCTACTACTCTCAATAAACTAGCTAGATGGCTACAACGTTTCAGCATAAATAGATCCCTAGCTGTATTAATATCGGTCAGTCTATTTATACTAATAATTGTG
The DNA here is from genome assembly GCF_003838195.1 of Okeania hirsuta. Taxonomy (GTDB): domain Bacteria; phylum Cyanobacteriota; class Cyanobacteriia; order Cyanobacteriales; family Microcoleaceae; genus Okeania; species Okeania hirsuta. The sequence goes on along the minus strand of NZ_RCBY01000102.1, from coordinate 6,700 downwards.
ACTTTTTTCTGGGTAATTGTTCCACCTTTAGCGGAGCAGTTTCAACAGCTAATAACTATTGTTCCCTTGGGTATTAATAAATTAAATGATTGGTTGAATATACTCAAAGAACAATTACCTATTCAACTTAGAGAGCAATTACCAAACATTGATATTAATGAAGTTGTTACTCAACTACAACCTATATTTAATCAACTAATTAATAATGCTGGAGAGTTCGTTGGTAATACTTTCGGAATATTTCTGAGCTTACTACTAATTCTAGTTTTAACCATAATGATGTTGGTAAATCCTAGTGCCTACCGTCAAGCATTTATACAATTATTTCCCAATTTTTACCGACAACGAGTAAACCTAATTTTAAACCATTGTGAAATAGCATTAGGAGGGTGGGTAATTGGCACTTTAATTAATATGAGTGTAATTGCTTTACTAAGTTTTATTGGTCTATCTATATTGCAGCTCCCTCTGGCTTCAGCTCAAGCTATTTTGGCAGGGTTACTAACTTTAATACCGAATATTGGACCGACTCTTAGTGTAATTCCACCGATGGCGATCGCTTTGATAGATTCTCCTTTAAAATCTGGTTTAGTTTTGTTGATTTACATTCTGATTCAACAAATTGAGGGTAATATTTTGACTCCTTATGTGATAGCGAAACAAGTTTCTTTGTTGCCTGCTATGACATTAATTTCCCAAGTATTTTTTGCTAGCTTTTTTGGATTTTCAGGACTTTTACTCGCTTTACCTTTAACAATTATTGCTCAAGTCTGGATTCAAGAGTTATTAATTAAAGATATTCTTGATAATTGGCAAATTGAAAATTTTTCATATGAAAGAAATCCTGTAGATACTATCCCTGAATATTCTGAGGTTGAGCGTAACGAGGTAGAAGATAAAATTGATTCTGAAGTAGAGCAAATAGAATATCAAAGTACAGAAGATTTACCTAAATCTAGTTCAGAAGAAGAAATTTAATAGGCAAGGATTCAGGAATCAGATGTGAGAATTGAGGTGTTCCTTTAAATTATAGAATATAGCAGTTATCTTATTCATATATATTCGTTTTTTTTCTTCCCTGTTCCCTGTTCCCTGTTCCCTGTTCCCTGTTCCCTAAAAGTCTCCAATATCTCACAACTAAAATCATATTGCTAATATGAGAACAATTGCTGAAATTAACGACAAAATTATCAACAAAAAAGCCGTTGTATCTACAGTAACAGAAGTAAAAACTAGAGTTGCTGAAACCAGTGTTACCCAAGTAGCAAAAGAAGTTGATGTAATTACCACCGGGACTTTTGAGCCAATGGAGTGCTCTGGAGCTATGATTAATCTAGGACATACTGACCCACCAATTAAAATTCGCTCCTGCTGGTTAGATGGTATCCCTGCTTATTCGGGCTTTGGGGCTGTGGATTTATATCTTGGCGCCACTCAAATACCTGAAGATAGTGAAGAATCTAAAGAAAGAGGTGGTGGTCATGTAATTGAAGACCTAATTGCAGGTAAACCTGTCCATCTTAGAGCCATTGGTCAAGTAACAGATTGTTATCCCAGAGCTACCTTTGAAACGACAATTACCCGTGAAACAATTAACCAGTTTTATTTATTCAATCCACGAAATCTATATCAAAATTTTATAGTTGGTGTAAACGGTGGCGATCGCCCTCTATTTACCTATCTTGGGCCTCTGATGCCAAATTTAGGTAATGCAGTTTATTCTAATACTGGTGCTATTTCTCCACTATTCAACGATCCAGATTTACAAGTAATTGGTATTGGTACTCGTATATTTTTGGGCGGTGGTATTGGATATATAACTTGGGAAGGTACTCAACACTTTCCTTTACAAAAACGTTTACCTAATCGTACTCCCATTGGACCTGCTGCGACTTTGGCCTTGATTGGAGATGGGAAACAAATGCAATCTAAATGGGTGCGTGGTTGCTATTTCAAAAATCATGGTCCCTCAATTATGTTGGGTGTAGGCATTCCTCTGCCTGTTTTGAATGAGAAAGTAGTGACTAACTGTACTATTCAAGACCAAGATATTGTTGCACCAGTAGTAGATTTTTCCATTCCACGTCGGGTACGTCCAACTTTTGGTTTAGTTAGCTATGCTCAACTCAAGTCTGGTCGTATAAAAATAGAGGGCAAACTTGTCAGAAGTGCCCCTCTTGCCAGTATTTTCCTTTCTAATCAAATTGCTTTAGAGTTAAAACAGTGGATTGAAGCGGGAGAATTTACTCTAACTGAATCAGTTGCTCCAATTCCTATGGATAGAACTTTTTTGCCATTTCTAGAAAGTTAATTTTGAATCAGAGTTAGGGGAGTTTCGACTTAGTTAACAATTTGCGCAATTTATCGACATAATACGATAGTTCTCACAGGCAAGTAGTAACGAGGGTGACGCTTTGTATCTTCTGCACTAATCCCTGCTATTCGCATTTCTGGGGTGTCTATCTATATAGACGTAGACCTATCCTGAAATCTCGCTCCCTACGCTAAAACGGCGTAGTAAGGGTTTGAGGACTTTTTTAGTTATGTTAATTGACAAAGACTTAAATGTAAGTATAGAGTGTAGAGATGCGGTTGGCTTGACCGTTAATGCCTGTGGATGAGTAACCGCCAACGGCCTCAGTAGAAGCAGGAAGTAAACGTCAATTTGTCACGTTATATGACGCTTTGTATCAGTTTTATAGAGCAGCTGTTCGATTCGTCTGGCGCAGAAGTTAGGAGTCAGAATGGTTTGGATAAATTTACTTGCTACTTTTATTTCGTGTTTAATTTTGCCTACTTATACCAATTTGATATTTGATAAATGTTTCTTACAGATGGTAGGGACTTTGCATGCAACTTCCCTACGAAATAACGAATAAGCAAGAAGGAAGAAGGGTTCAACAATTAATAATTAGGGTTTGCGTTCAAAAGTCTTATGGGTGAGGGTAGGAGTCAGGAGTCAGGAGACAACCCACCCCTCGCCCCTCCCCCTCCGGTGGAGGGGAAGACAGGAGAAATGGGAATTATAGAGGAGGTTAGGAGGAAGAATAGTCTCTTGATTTTTCTGCGCAACTATGCGCCTAAAATGCTAAATTTTTGAACCTAAGCGACCTAAAAGGTTGGAATTTTTTCAACTAAAAAATCCTAAAACCTTTATATGTCAATGCTTTTAGATTTATTCAGCAAGCCCTAATTAATAATTAATAATTAATAATTACCTCTTCTTTTCAAGGAGAGGTAAGACTAATCATGAAAATTTTTTCTTCTCTTGGTCGATTGGATATGGCGAGGAGACCCGTTCTTACAGACCCGCTCCGAAGATCGTCATCCCACCCTTCGGGAAGCTCCGAAGAGAGAACTCCGTTCCGCTGTCGCGAACGACCACTTGTTTCTCCTTTAAAGGAGAGGATTTTTACCTTAATTATTCGGTAAATTTTGAAAAAAAGGAAAAAACGATATAAATAACTATCTAAAATGAGCTGGAACACCTATTTTTAAGCAGCTCCGATCAATATCTACCTTTTTGTAGAATTCTTTTTTCAAATTCCCCAACATAATTTTATACTTATTGAACACTTCAGTTATTAGGTAATAATAATAGTTCACTCATATTTTTAGCAATTATTTATATGAAGTAAAGGTATTTTATTCGTTATTTATCTACTCTATACAGACGTTGCATGCAAGGTATCCCACATATTATTGAAGAAGGAGACAGGAGACAGGAGACAGGAGACAGGAGACAGGAGACAGTCGGAAAATTACATGGGGATTCTCACCCCAAGTAATTTTGAACACCGTGTAGACGGTGGGGTATTAAACCCACAAAGAAAATGATAAAATGTAGCAAAAATGCGTGATATTTTGTATTAATTTTGCATAGGTACTTAGATATAAAATTAAAGATAAAGATATTGATAATTTATTTGCTACTCCTTTCTTTCCTTTTTCCCTTTTTCCCAAGTATGCTAATTATGAGAAAATTCTCCAAACTTTGTCGCTCAAAACTCTAAAAAAACAAAAATAAATTATCCTACTCATCTGTATTTTTCTTTTTTTTAGTAGGTTTAGGAATAGGTTCTTTTCTTGTTGGAGCTGAATTTGCCGAATTATAATTCTGGGAAGTAGGTCTGCGAGAATAATTACTTCTTCTATTATCATTAAATGTTTTTCGACCTTTAAATGGAGGCTTACGACGATTATTAACAAATAGACTACCTATATCATTAGCATATTGAACGACAAGAAATGTATCCTGCCTTTGAATATGTAAATCCCAGAAACGATTCAGTGGGCGATCGCCTAAATTCCCTTTTAGTTTCAGCTTGAAAAACCTAGGAGTATCTTCATCCTTGCGAGGAGCTTGTTTAACTCTAACTATTATATATTCTTCTTCTTGAGATTGATAAATTACTTCTCCTCGGATGGAAAAATAACCATCATTTAAGCTTAATAAACTATCTATTTGATTCTCATCATCAGTAACAATAGTAGTTTGTTGAGAATTATCTATATCTTCTGATGTTTGTGGTATTTCTTCACTTTGATTATCTTCAGCAGTGGGAGAAATGGTCAAAGAAGAAGTAACATTATCTTTTGATTCAGTATTTTTAATTTTTCTGAGGGTTTCTGGTTCCCATACCCCCATAATTTGGATATGTAGGTCATCATTTTCTTGTCTAGTACGAGGATAAACAACCCACAGATGTTCCTCCTCTAGGTCTAAATGATTTTTTAATAGACTCATTACCCGACCTAACAATACAGCATCTATTTCTGAACCATCTGGAGTTTGTAAACTGCCCCGTGTAAATTGTTCTGTAGAAGGTTGATAACGACCTCGAACTAAACCTATAGCTCGATACTGTTTTGGTTCACTTGGGGGAGCAATTGGATGTTGTCGCACAATAGTATTATCTTGATTAGGAGTATCAATTTCATTTTGATCTAAATCTTGAGATTCCCAAGAATTTAACGGCTGATTATCTGTCACAGTTAAAGTATGAATATCTCGATCTTTCTCTTTGGCCATCTCTTTACCTGAAGATTTATTAGTTAATTTTACCGAAAAATTGGGGGATGTGCCTCGCCCTTATAGGGCAACTTTTTAATTGATTAAGTGGGAAGACATAAGCTATAGTATTATTGTCGCAGGTGGGCAATCCGAGACAATAAATCGACACTATTGTTATTAATCCAATTAGATTGTTGATTAATCCGTACATTTTCCACAATTCTTTAATTTTCTTGGCTCGTTTGCACAGCATACCGTAGGAAATGAAAAAAAATTGGACACGTATATAATGAATTGTGGAAATATTTGACAGTTTGCTACAATAACAAAGGCAAGAACCAAGCTAACTTAATTTAATTCTCAGGGTTGAAATCCTATACAAAACTTTTAAGAGTAGGTTGCCTATAAAGGTGGTTAACAAATCCATTAACCTTAAAATACCCGAAAATAATAATGGAATAGAGTAGCAAAGTTTTCAAATTAATCAAAAGCTTTTATTAGGTGGAATTACCACCGATTTTAAGCCTGTGGAGAAGATTAGGTGGCAACCTTCGGGTACTGCGCAGGAAGCTATTCTCCAAAGCTCAAACCGCAGTTTGGGCTTTGGAGAAGATTAGGTGGCAACCTTCGGGTACTGCGCAGGAAGCTATTCTCCAAAGCTCAAACCGCAGTTTGGGTAAGTCTGAATAAGTTCAGTAGAACGGAATTTAATCTCATGGTAGATAAACGTCGTGGTTTTTTGATGGCGGTGGTGGTGTTGGTAATAATTGCTTTTTTAGGATTTTCTCTATCTCCTTTATTAGGGGGACTATTAGAGGCCAATCAAAATAATGGTCAATCCACTCCATCTTCAACTCAGACTCCTGTAGCAGATCAAGAAGCAGATTTGCTGGCACAAGCACGGGGTTATGAGTTAGTTTTACAAAGGGAACCAGATAATCAAACTGCACTACAAGGATTTTTACAAGTTAAGTTAGAGTTAATTCAATCAGGAAAGGGCAATATTGAGGATGTTATACCTCCATTAGAAAAATTATCTGAATTAAATCCTGGTAATACAGATTATAATGTACTGCTAGCTCAAGCTAAAACATATACAGGCGATCGCGAAGGTGCGGCTCAAATTTATCGTTCCCTTCTGGCAGCTAAACCTGGAGATTTAAAGGCTTTGCAGGGTTTGGTTAATTTGTTGTTGCAACAGGAGCGCCCGGAAGCTGCTATTGGCTTATTACAGGATACACTAAAAGCGGCTCCTGTGGCAAATCAAGTGGAAGCTGGAAGTATTGATGTGGTTTCAGTGCAGTTGATTTTGGGACAGGTTTATGCAGAGCAGAAACGCTACGATGAGGCGATCGCTGTTTATGATGAAGCAATTAAGGGCAATGCTGAAGATTTTCGGCCTGTTTTAGCTAAGGCAATTATGCTCAGAGAGCAAGGTAATAATGAAGCTGCTCAAGAGCTTTTCGATCTGGCAATAGAACTAGCTCCTGCAGGATTTAAAGATCAAATTAAGCAGGAAGTTTCGGCTAATTCCAGTTCCGAACCACAAGCATCTCCAGAATCAAATGCTACTGAAACTCAGGTAGAAGAGTAGAAAATAATTAGATTAGTATTAGCTCCAAATTAGTTAGGGTTTGCTGAAAAAGTCTTATGGGTGAGGGTAGGAGACAGGAGACAACCCACCCC
>NZ_RCBY01000101.1 GCF_003838195.1 Okeania hirsuta | reverse complement strand
GTAATTTTCCTCCTGTCTCCTGTCTCCTGTCTCCTGTCTCCTGTCTCCTTCTTCAATTCTCCCCCGCTCCCCCGCTCCCCCACTCCCCTACTCCCCCACTCCCCCACTCCCTACTCCCCCACTCCCCTGCTCAAGAATTTGTTAGTATTATTCTGCAATTCTAGATTTTTCCACAGATATTTTAAATACAATTTACCAAGAGTTGTCAGAATAATTGTTCCAGCTTGAAAACTACCTTTTATAGTACCTGATATTTTTGAACGTCCACCCTGACGACGACGATAACCAACAGGAATTTCAGTTATTTTTAAATCGCATTCTACAGCTCTAGCTTGCATTTCTACCGTCCAACCAAAACCTCGGTCTTGCATTCTAATTCTCTCTAAATTAGACTTCCGAATTAAACGCAACGGTCCTAAATCTTGATACCAATATCCCCACCCTAAACCAATTAAAAAAGTAGCTAATTTATTACCAAAATTTTGTACGGGAGTCATAGCAGACCTACCTACTTTTGTAGCACGGCGATCGCCTAATATTAAATCGTATTTATTAGTAGCAGTTAAAAATTTTGGTAGTTGCTTTAAATCATCACTACCATCTCCATCACAAAATAAAATCCAATCACATTCTAAGGGTGTATTTTGGATGCCACGCCAACAAGCTTTACCATAACCTGATATGGGTTCTTTGATGACTTTTGCACCTGCTTTTTTCGCTTTTTCTATACTTTTATCGGTGCTACCATTATCAACTACTATGATATTTTTTAGTCCGTAAGATTGTAATGATTTAATTACATTTGTAATGGTAGATTCTTCATTCAAAACAGGAATAATTACGAATATTTTTTCTAAAAGCATTTGTTTTAATTTTTTTTCTGAAAAATGAAGTAGTCAGCTTTTCCTGCAAAATGCTACCCAAACAGCTTTTTAATAAATGAAGCAAGCATTTGTTTATAGCAGTTCTTTAATCTATGAAGTACAGTTTTAGATCCCCCCCACCCCCTTTCTAAGGATGGAGTCTTCAAAGTCCCCCTTTCTCAGGGGGATTTAGGGGGGTCGTAAATGTATGTCATAACTGTGAGAATTGTCATAACTTCTACTACATTAAAAAAATAGCTGATAGCTGATAGCTGACGGCTGAAAGCTTAGATATTATTGAACATTTATGGAGTCTTCAAAGTCTATCTTTCTCAGGGAGATTTAGGGGGATTGTAAATGTATGTCATAACTGTGAGAATTGTCATAACTTCTACTACATTAAAAAAATAGCTGATAGCTGATAGCTGACGGCTGAAAGCTTAAATATTATTGAACATTCAAAGACCAATCATAGTTAGAATATTTAACTTGATAACCACCCTGTTTTAAATACTTTTGAGCATCAGGATTTACATATTGATGAGCATAATTTACGATTGCCGTTTCTGTTTTATTCAAACCATCAATATTTGCTTCTTGACCATAGGTTTTTTCAAAATCTTTACCAAACCATTGAAAAATTGAAGACAAATAAACAGCATTATTTTCACGGTCAATTCGGAAACTTTGATTATTGGCGAGAAACTTATTAGCTTGGTCATCTAGTTGTTTTTCTAATTGATTACCAGTATAAGTTTCTTGTCTAAGAGGAGGGCAACTTATTGCAGCACAAACTAAAGCAACATGAATTCCTGGTTCGTTAAATTCTTTCCTTAAAATCTGATGTTCGATATGATCTAATGTCAACTTTTCCCCAACAATATCGAATTTACGAATCTTCCAAACACCAGGAATTCTTCTAATACTTTTAGTGGGGTAATTATCAATAATAGATTCTAAAGTAAAAGAGTTATAAGCATTAACTAAAAAAGCAATTTTTTCTGTGTCTGTCCAAGAATCATAAGTGCTTGGCGTTACAGCTCCAATAGCAGCATTAAATTCATCAAGTTTTTGCCGATTTTCTTTTAATCTTTTGTAGTCAACTAACCCTTCTGCATTGACATATTCCTTTAAAATTGAGTTGTAATCTTGATAATTAAATGGTTGAGCTGAAGTAGCAGTAGATTCTTGTGTACCTTGATTGTTTTCCCCTAGATTTGTCGGACTATTTAATCCACCACAGCTAGCTAAAAATATAAGTAGCGGTAAGAAAAATAATAACTTCTTAAGTTGATATCTCATAAATTATTCTGCCATTGATATTAATTTCATGGGTGCATTTCATATTTGCAAAAATACTTTTTTCCTATCTATTCCCTGTTGCCTGTTGCCTGTTGCCTGTTGCCTAAAAGCGATAATTTTTTGGCTTTATTCAAAATTGAGATGCACCCAATTTCATTACATATCCATGAAAAACTAACGGCATGAGTAACTTGTGAAACTTAGCTTAATTTTGACTTAAAAATTGAGATTTATACTAATTATTCTAATTATTCAAAGGGTACCTAAATATGATATTTGACTATCTAAGTAGGTAGGTGAAAAAATTTATAAGTACGTCCGAAGCGAGTGGAGCGGAGCGGAAGGAAGCAATCTCAAGGGTTTTGACTGCTTTAACATTTCGTTATATAGTGATGTTTATTCACGCCTACCTACTTAGGATAAATATTGGCTACAAATTTCAGGCCAGGTGTTCCCTAAAAATATTCACTGTAGAGGTATTGACAATGGCATCAGACAATGATAACAGGACTAAATCCATTTCCCAGAAAGAAACCCCTAAAACTAATGGTAATGGCAAACGTCCTCTGCGTCAGAGAATAGAGTCAGCATTAAACAAACAAGACGGGTTTAACAAAGAACTTGCCCGTTATGGCTTTAACAGTTCTGCGGAGGTAGCCAAATGTCCTTCTTTGACTCAACTGATAGAAAAGGTCAAAGCCAAACAAACAGGTGAAGTAAGTCGGGAAAATCTACCCACTTTTGCTTTTTATCGAAAGGCCAGGCAACGAGAGCCATTAGTCCAACAGGTAACCCGGGATGTAATAGTATCCAAAGATCCAGTAAGTCAAGGGTTACGTCATGTACGACCGCCAGCCTGACCCCAAGCAGTGGCCAATGAGTTCCAAAGTGCTTCTGATAATAAGTTTCTACGCTTTACAGGGGATGACAGCTATGTGGAAGTTCCCAACACTGACAGTCAGATGAATATATTCGAATCTGGTAGTTTTACTGTGGAGTGTTGGGCTAAAGTAGAAGGAAGCGAAGCGTCGAAAAAAACGTCCGATTTTTTGGTCACGGCAGTAGCGTTCCTAATGTTTTCTCTGGTGGACTTGACTACAGAAAACTTCGGATGGATTTATCTGGTGAACATACATCCACAAATAACGACTTTGAGTATAGTGGTTGGCATCATTACGCTTATCTCTATAATGACGACACGAAAAAAGGAGAAACGTATCGTGATGGAGTCAGGGTAGATAGAGAGGAGGTAAATAATAATCATCATTCTACAGGAGCTTTTAAGATAGGAACCCGTGCAAATCATTATTTTCGAGGGCTAATATGTGAAATGCGTGTCTGGAATTATGCTCGTAGCGAAGGGGAAACCCAGAGAGACATGTACCAACCCTTGATAGGCAACGAAGAAGGCTTAATGAATTATTGGCCAATGAATGAAGGGACAGGAGACACAATCAACGATCGCCAATCCTTCAGAAACTGTAACGGTACTCTTAGTGGCAATAATAAACCAGAATGGGAGACAGATTCTGGGCCCGATGGTTTCGGCGAACCAGTGCGCTACGCTAAACCAGGTTCAATTCAGTCGAGTCAATCTGCGGCAGCTTATTTAAAACATATCTATGATTTGGCTAGGGAGCAGATAAGTCCCTCCTTAGAAAAATGGGCTTTGGATACTCGTCGTCCAGACCTACAAAACTTAGAGCTGAGTGAAAATAACTTACATGAGGAGATTACGACTCTAGAATTGGTTAATGAAGTGCTGCTATCAATGCTTTGTTCCTGTCTGCACTTTCCAGGAAATGACGGCTATGTGAGAGTTCCCAACACTGACAATCAGATGAAGGTATTCAATGACCAAAGTTTTACTGTAGAGTGTTGGGCTAAAGTAGAAGAGGGAAACAGTACCTCCCGTATGATGCTTTTTTCTGAATCCGGTGGAGGTCTTGTAAGAGCTGGATTTTTTGATGATAAACTTTTTTTTGCGCTTGATAATGGGACTCAGAGATGTCCTGATATATATGAATATACTAATTGGCATCATTACGCTTTTGTCTTTAATAATGAGAACAAAAAACAAGAAATTTATCGTGATGGAGTCCAAGTATATGAAAGAACTTGGGATAACATTTGTGGTGTCTCTGCAGCTCTCAAAATAGGAACCTATGGCAGTAACGACCAGTATTTTCCAGGAATGATCAAGGAAATGCGCATCTGGAATTATGCTCGTTTCGGACAGGAAATCCAAGAGAATATGTATTGTCCCTTGGTAGGCAACGAAGACGGCTTAATGAATTATTGGCCAATGAATGAAGGGACAGGGGAGACAATCTATGATCGAACCTCCAGAGGATGTCACGGTTCTTTCTCGGGTAGTAATAGTAATAAACCCCAATGGGTAATTGACAAAAACTTTGGTGGCCAATTTTCCGATGATGGTCAAATTTTCAATCAATTAAAAACCCAACTACATCCCCTAGCACTACCATTCAACAAAGACCTAGCCACAGTACGTACTGGTTTAGCCCAAATCGAGGGCATGAATGTCAATGCCATAGCTCGTCGTTTTCAGGAAGATGACTATGCATTAACGCAAGAAAGCTTCACCCTGATTCCCCATATTACTGATGCCTTAGACCTGGTGGAATCAGAAATTGAAAAACTCCAGCAGAATACAAGCGATAACGACAATCTCTTCACACAGATATTTGGTGTATTCACAAAATCAGAATTACAATATGTAGACACCTTCATCGAAGCCACCAATATCACCTTCGACGAATTCCGTCAACTGTCTCGAGATTACGCCGTTAAAGATGAAGCAGGGACATCGTACTCACAGAATGAGTGGGGGGCAAGATTTCATATGGGTACATACAAAGTCTTGATCCTAGAAGAAGAAAACGAGCGACTGCGCATGAGAGGGGATGACGACGATAATATACACACAAACCAATTATCAGGGATGAATCACCTAGTCAGGCTCAAAAAGCGTACTGGATTAGAGTTTCATCAGCTAGATCAATTGCTGTGTTCTGTGAAAGATGCAAGCGACAACAGAAGAGTAACCGATAAAGGATTCAATGTCTTAGCCCATTATTTATATTGGCAGGAGCAATACAATCTCAGTGTGGATCAGTTTGTGGGAATGCTGCAAGAAGTTAACTGTTATGTGCGAGTAGGAGAACAAACAGAACCTACCCTGATGCGACAACTGTTTGGCAAAGATGCTCCCTACGTCACAGAAAAAATTCTAGCTAGTTCAATTAAACTCACAGAGCTAGAAAATCTCAAAGAGGGTGGCATTACCCTGGGAGACCCTGCGACGAGGATTGAAACTCACTCGTCGGGAATGGGATGTAGTTTTGGAGTTAGTTAAAATCGACGAATACACCAAGATTAACCAAAGGAGCCTTGCTCTTCTGTATCGCCTAGCTACCATCTTTGGGCTTTTAGGTTGGGATATTCTCAATGGCATCAAATTAATTGAGAAAATAGACCCAGACTTACTAACCACCTTAGGCGAATTAACTGGAGCCAACAGCGTCTTGTCAGCATTAGACAAATTAGTCTGGTTATCTCAATGGATGGAGAGTGCAGAATTATCCGTCACAGATTTATTAATGGTACTCACACCACCAAGCGAAGCAGTACTACAAACAACTCAACAGGTAAGCAATTTTCTGGATGAATTAAACAACGCCATCCAAGACAATTTACTCGACAGCGAATCTGACTTTGCTATTTACCGCAATTGGAAAGTAAACGAGTTAATAATCCCCCCCATTGAAATTGAAGATTGGTTGGAGCAGCTACAAAGCCTAGATATCCTGGATGCAGCAGGTTTATTCCTCTCTGTTACCAAAGACCAAATAACAACAGCAGTCACAAAGATTCTCACCGCTGAAAGTGTAGACATTGATGACAATGAAGAACTCACAAACCAACTGATAGACTTCTTAGCTGAAACCCAGTATAACCAAGAACAAGTTTTATTTGAGCAAGTCATCAAAATAGCTGAAAGCGATCGCCCCGAAATTGTAGCTCCTGTATTGAGTTGGATGGGAACCAATACCTATGACACTCTCAGCACCCTACTATCGGGAACAGAATCAGAACAGTTGCAACTGCTGTATAATCTGGCACGACATCTCCAACTCACAAGTAAATTATCCTTCTCTGCTGCCACAGTACAAATGCTCTGTGATTACCCTGAATGGTTAGTCATAGGGATGACCTTACCATTAAGTCTAAAGCAGGTTTATTATTTAGAGCGGTTCAAACAAATTCAGAACGCTGAAGCTACTGAAGAAATGTGGTTAGCTTATTTTCTCACCCTTTGGGGAGGAGTAGACATCACCGATGACCAGATTAACGCATTATTGGCAGTATTGCTCGACTTTGACCAAGAAGAAATTGCAGTGCTGCGAGACAATGCTTCTAACCAGGAAACCAAAACTGTACAACAGGTAGAAGCTTTGTTCAGACAGATAAAACTATGTCAATACTTATCTATCAGTGCCACAGAATTAATCACTCTCACTGAAGAAGGAGTCAACGATGGAACAGACTACCCAGAAGCAGCAGCAGTAGTTTTAGGGGGACTAGCTCGTGCCAGTGATGAGAATTTAGCTACAAATGCTGAAAATGCTCTCAATGAAAAAATCCGTGATGCTTTAGTGGCGGCAGTCTTTTCTCATGTCATCTCCCAAGATGAAGAGTTGAGAGACAAGATTAAAGATACCGAAGACCTCTATAGTTACCTACTCCTAGATGTGAATGTTACATCTGCTGTGCCAACCAGTCGTATTGTGGAAGCTAATTCCAGTGTACAATTATATATTCATCGGATGCTGGAGGGAGTAGAATCTGGCGAATTTGTTGATAAAGCAGCTTTCAGGGACGAATGGGAAACAGCTCAACAGTATCGAGTCTGGGAAGCTAATGAGAAATTGAAACTGCATCCAGGTAACTACATTGAACCCGAACTGCGCTACGACAAAACCGAGATATTTAAAACATTTGAACAAAATCTGTCTCAGGGACATCTAGATGAAACCATGATTGAGACAGCTCTGTATAGTTATATGCAGGAGCTGCAACGTCTCACGGAGCTGATACCGACGGGGTTTTGTCAAACACGAGAATACAGTCCTTTAGGTAACCATGTCAACTACTACTTTACGGCCAAAGCAGGTTGGACGGAAATGACTTACTACTATCGTCAGATGCGATTAGATGTGGAGATGTTGAAGACAGGAAACCCTCAAGCTGTCCAGTGGGGAGAATGGAAAAAGGTTGATTTACCTGCAACTAATCAGACAGTATATGGGATTAACCCCGCTTATGCCTGGAATCGCTTATTTCTCATTTGGATAGAGAAAAAGGAACGGCGTAGTGAGGATGGAGAAACAACCACATATCATCTGCTGCCTCGGTATCTCAGGCAAGGAGTGGATGGGAGTTTTGGAGAACCTTTGACACCTTCTATGTCCCAGGATATACTTGAGGCACTGATTGTTGAGGCAGATGTCAGACCGACTATTTACCAAGCGAATTTTCAAGTGGATAGGATTAGCTTGTATTTTATTGTTTCCGATCAGAAGTTTCAGTTTGAAATAAGTAAAAGAGAGGCAATTATTATTGATGCAACTAGCGCAACTATTACCAATCCTCCTCAAATTGAAGGGTATGAAGGAGCTGAAAGTGTCTATGATGATCAAGAAATACTGTTTTATCCAGAATCAATTCCTCTATATCAAGGCTATTATATTTTAGATACAAGTGAAGACAATTATGTCAATTTGCACTTGCATATTAATTGGACTACGAGATACATTTTGATTTCAAAAATCATAAATGGTTTAAAATTAGAGATACAAGAACAGGAACTTGAATTTTCCTCAGAGATGGATGAAATGTATTCCATAAGCATAACGAACTGTAAATATCAAATTTCCATTAATGGAGACATTATAAAGACAAAGGTAGTTGGTGATGCTGTTGATGAGAGCCATTATCCTTATGATATAAATTTCAAAGTACCTACTGTAAGTACGCAACTTGACTTGTCTAGTAGTCCAAAAACGGGAGAAATTACAATAGAGTTTTTATTTGATTATTATACAGAGATCATACCCTTTGCTGGTGGTGAAAAAGTGACGATCAGTGGGACTGAGACACTTCCGGCTAGAGAAGTTATTAACTATGACACTTTAGCTTTAACTGATTACATATACATCGAATCACCAGGAGATCGAAAACAGGAAGCATATCTGGTCACTAAAGATACAACAGCAGAAAGTTCTACACATATTTTTCACCTAGTCTCACCAGCATTAAGTAACGTTCCTGAACTCTTACCACTACCTGCTGGAGTCCTACCTCTGTTTTCTTTGGAGCATCAATCCTATACTGAAACTGGGGTTGATAACTTCGTTACTGAAGCCGAAAAAGCTGAAGACGATGAAGACGCTCAGGTATTCAGTCCTATCCTAGAACCGAAACCGAAGAACCAGTTTGATTTCGATGGATCAATGGGGCTTTATGGCTGGGAAATCTTCTATCACATTCCCGCACTCCTGGCTTCTAAATATGCTGAAAATGGCAACTACGACCAAGCCAAGCGTTGGCTCCGTTGTATTTATGACCCTTCTAGCACAGGAAATCCTTGGGGAGTGCGTCCGTTAAGCAGTAACCAGACAACAAATAGCTTTTCCAGTATCACTGACCCCGATGAGGAAGCTCTCAGAAACACCATTCATTATCAACACGCCACTATTCGTCACTCCATCGAGCATTTGCTCTCTCAAGGAGATGACTCTTATCGTCAGGAAACTCAAGAAACTCTACAAGAAGCAAAAATGTGGTATGTTGTTGCCAAAAATGCTTATAAAGAAGAATTTAGGGAAACCTTAGAGAGTCTCACTGCTAGCGACTGGAATAATCCCACATTAGGAGAGGTAACTGAAGCTGATTTTCGAGAACCCACCAATGAGGAACTACTGGGACTTTACGAAACCATTGAGGAACGATTACACAATTTGCGTCATTGGCTGAATATCGATGGCGAACCCTTGAATGTTCCTCTGTTAGCTCCTCCTATCGACCCCCAACAACTGCAATTAGCTGCCTTATCTGGAGTTCCTGCTACTGCAGCTCAGAGCTTTGCTCAAATGGCTCTACCTTTACTTTCGAGGAGATTCTGGCTAAAGCTCAATATTACACTCAGGAACTGATGAAGTATTCTCTACGGATGCAACAAGCTCTGGAAAAACGAGACGATCGCTTACTCGAAGAAATTAAGCAACAGCATGAGTACGATTTGTTTGAATTCAAGATTAATGCTCAAGAACAAGCGGTTAAGATGGTTGAAGCAGCCGACAAAGCCTTAGAATATGCCAGGAATGTTCTTCTAGTAGAGCGCGATGGACAGAAAAAGTTTGCTGATGAGTACATGAATGATTCTGAAACAGCAGCTATGGGGCTCATACCATTCAAAGAAGTCTCAATGTTCTTAGCTACTGGTATGTCAGTAACTGAGGCAGTTTCTGCATTAGTTCCAAACATTTTTGGTTTTGCTGGTGGGGGAAGTAAGATACAAGCTCCTGCCAAAAGTGGTAAGGAAGTTGCTGAGTTAACCGCAAATATGCTTCAAGATGCGATAGATACTTTGAAAGATGCTGGAGGCTACCATCGTCGCCAACAAGAAGCTAAATATAACTATGATATATTGGTGGAGAAAGTCAGAGAGATTGACTTACTTATGGAAGATGGTAGTGAACTGGAAAAGGAACAAGAAATACTCCGACAGCTTGAGTCGGAGCGTGACCAATCTAAATACTTAGTAGAGTTTCACCAAAATCGCTTTACCAGTAGTCAATTCTATGATTGGTACATCGGGCATATTAGCAATCTCTACCGTTCCTCCTACGATGCTACTGTCAAGTTTGCTAAGATGGCTGAAACCGCATACCGAATGGAGACTGGAGACCCCACAGCTACCTTTATTGGCTCTCATTGGGATCAAGGCACTAAAGGAATACTCGCTGGTCAGGCCCTCTGGTTAGACTTGCAACGGATGGATTTGGCTTATTGGAGCCGCATTGAGCCTGAGACTAGCCTACTCAAAGAAATTTCACTCCAAGAACTTGACCCATCTTCTCTAGCATCTCTCCAGTCTCGTGGTCAAACCATCTTTTGTCTC
The DNA here is from genome assembly GCF_003838195.1 of Okeania hirsuta. GTDB lineage: Bacteria > Cyanobacteriota > Cyanobacteriia > Cyanobacteriales > Microcoleaceae > Okeania > Okeania hirsuta. Next base: position 16,256 of record NZ_RCBY01000101.1, on the reverse strand, counting down.
AAAGAAGAGTTATTTGAGGAAGACGATCCCACTCTTTATGGCCGAAAAATTCAAAGTATTCGGGTTTCCATTCCCGCTTTGGAAAATCAACGATGGTCTTGTTGCGGTCGGTTAACTCAAATTGATAGCCGACTCTACTATAGCCGTCACAAAGATGCTAACCACTCTATCTTTAATCCCTATGCTTATCAAAGTATAGTTTTAGGGGGATGGCAGACTGACTCTTCCAAGGTAAAATTACCCAAAGGTCGTCTCAAACCCTTCCAAGGAACAGGGGTTGACTCAACTTGGCATTTATCTTTCCCTACAGTTGTCAAAGCTATAGGGGAAAAACGCCGTCATTTTCCTCAGAAAGAAATGCTGAAGCTCATTGATGATGTGGTGATTGAAGTTACATATAGCGCAAAGATGTAAGGCAGAAGGCAGAAGGCAGGAGGCAGGAGGCAGGAGGGAAGAAAAGGCTAGAAGGGAGAAAGTTTTTTTATTGCTGATTATCTGGACATAATATCAAATCCGGTTAATTGCACATAAAAAAATTCTCCAATCGTCATAAGTAGGCCCATCTTTGTAATCCTCTCTCCTCCTGACTCCTGACTCCTGACTCCTGACTCCTCCTGAGTTAACCATTCTATAACTGTTCAACCGGACTTGATATAAAATAAGCGATCGCTCCTCAACTAAGAAGGTAGGCGATCGCTATTCTCATTCATCCCTAATTATAGAAAAAATTAGGGGTAAAATTAATCCACTCTTTCTAATTGCCAGAGAAGTTAAACTAAGCAATTCTATCACCAGAAATGCTCGTCTCCAAAACCGGACGTGAGACTTTCACCTCATCCGGCTCCTCAGTGATTTTGCCCTAATCAAAATGAGCACCTCTACCGCTATTCTTAGCAGTTTTCAGATCGTAGCAATGTATATGCAATAGTAAATGGCATCCAATACTTTCCCCCTCTTAAGTTGAATGAAAGTCTTTTTGCCTGCTCCAATAAAACCAGTCCTTGTTAACATTCTCCTGTCTAACAATAGGAACTTCTGTGTGCTTCAATAGCTTAACTCGACTGCCATCCTCATAACTACACGAAAATTCCTTTCTGTTTTCCCCAGAATGCCAATACTTTTGAGAAATCCAGTCATTATTTTTATTGGAATGTCTTCTTCTTGCCCAACGCCAGAGTTTTTGGTACACTAAATGATCCAAATCCCTAAAGGTTTTCTTACTCACTACAGCCGAGTAATAGTTTACCCAATCCCTAATAATAGGATTAAGCCTTCTAATTAAAACAGCCTGTGGTGCAGACTTATGTCGGTCGATCACCTCAGCAATTTGACGATAATGACTCCTCATGCTCTGGTCACTTGGTTTGACCTCAGTTTTAAAACCAAGCTTACCTTGATTTTTGCCCACCTCATATTGTCTGATGTTGAACCCCAAGAAATTAAACCCTGGTTTTTCTCCACCATACCCATATAGAGTATGAACCACTCTTGTTTCACTTGGTTTTAACTCCAGCCCCATTTCAGACAACCACTCTCCAACCTTTACTAGGCATTTTTGAACTATATCTATATCTTTATGAGCGATCGCCAAACTACTACCATAGCGAACCAAACCCAAGTATTCACTCCTATCCACCCTTGACATCTCATACCCGCTTTCCACAGATTGAAAATCAAAAATTTCAGCATACTCCTTGATTTGCTCCTCCATACCATGAAGAGCCACATTTGCCAGAAGTGAAGAAATAACCCCACCCCTTGCCATCTCCTCATCAGTTGGAAATAACCCTTCCCCATCCATCACACCAGTCTTTAACCAAGCTTTGATTTTTCGACGCAATGTAGGATAAGTACCCAGCCTTTCCAGTAATAGTTCGTAGTTAATACCCTGAGAAGACTTAGCAATGTCAGCCTCAAGCACATACTTAGGCTCCAGCTTGACAAAACCAAAAATTGCTTCTACAGCATCTTGAGGCGATCGCCCCGGCCTAAACCCATAACAACTAGATTCAAAAATAGCCTCCCATTCTGGCTCCAGAGCCATCTTGACAAGTATTTGTAGAGCGTAGTCCTCCATAGTGCCTCTCCTAGACTTAACCTTGCCAGTTATGTCCAAAGTTTCAGCCAAAGCAAACAGCTTTTCCGAAGACAAAATTTCCTTACTCTGGTTATCTTGAATTACCCCACGCACCGCCAATAACTTAGCGTACCAGGACTTCAACAAAGTTTTTTGGGGCTTACGAAATGCAACAAAATCACGACTCTCAGAGGCTCTGTAGATTCTTTCCTGTAACTTAAAGACGTGACGCTCAACCTTTAACCAGTTAATATCGCGCCATTCCTGCCATTCCACCGTAGTCTTCAAACTCGTATTGGACATTTCTATTACCTAATCAAACTCTACATTCCAAATCACCGTGTGTCCGTCAGCTTATCCCATTACATTAAATAAGGGCCTTTGCTTCTGACACAATCCTTCCCAATCAAACATCCGGTTAGCACCTACTTGATCAGTTATCAGTTATCAGTTATCAGTTATCAGTTATCAGTTATCAGCAGTCAGTTATTTTACTCTAAAAAGAGTTGTAGCACTCGCCATATGCGCCTTTTAAATATAGTCACGGCAAGAATTTGACTTCTGAGTTCTAACTTCTGAGTTCTAAATAGGGCTTGCTGATTAAATCTAAAAGCATTGACATATAAAGGCTTTAGCCTTTTTAGGACCTTTAAAAGGTACAAATTTTTCAGCTCTTTATGCTCAAAAAGGAGCGTATTTTAGACAAGACTTCGGCAGAAAAATCAAGAGACAAAACTTAGCTCCTACCTCCTATAAATTCCAATTTCTCCTGTCTCCTGTCTCCTGTCTCCTGTCTCCTACCCCTACTCAAAGACTAGTGAAGCGCAAACCCTAAATAACTATTCAAGAGTTTTTCATGGGTTACTTCGTTCCAAACGACCTTATTTATATACCTTTAGGATGATGCTTTACGCCGGGTTTACGGGAAGTGCTTATTAGCCGAACCAAATCTCGCTAACTCCCTATCCTGTGCCTTTTGGCTCCAGTGTCACAGCTTCTTTCACTGGTTGAAAATTACGACGCTTCAATTACATCTTCGCTTTTCGCTATCCAATGGGTATTGTGCTTGATGGAAACTCATTTAAGCTTAAAGCTTTACCACCTTTTTACCCCGCTTTACGGATTGGTCGCTAGTCGCTACCGTAGGGGTAATGCTGTCAACCCTGCACCTGGGCGGAAGGAATCTCACCTCCAAGGTCATTTAGTTATAAGGCTAATGGCCTTACTCTACTCACGTCTTATAGCATTTGAAGCAAAGAGCGCGGACAGCTCAAGAATCTAAAACTTAGGCCAGGTAAGATTTTTCCTTCTGCCTTCTGCCTTCTGCCTTCTGCCTTCTGCTATAACCTGATGGCCTTGACTTTTAGCAGAAACGAATCGCACTTTGGTTGCCTTCACGACGTACTCTAGATACTACCCAGTTCCGCCAGACCCAATGGTCTCCACGGCTGGTGACAGCACTGGCATTGATGTCCATTAAATCTGCTAACTCTGAGCTAGTGATTAGATAGCCTTTACTGGCCACTTCATCAGCTATGTGTAAAGTTTCAATTAAGTTGCGCAGTTGCCCAACCCTCTGCTCCCTGGGCATATTTTCGAGTAATTCGTTTGTTGTGTCATTCATGGTAATTATCAGATTATTTGGTCAGATACTACGGCTTACGATTCTATCGTTTTGTTTCCAATCTTGCTTAATTAGTTTTGAATATTCTAGGCTAACTCTGGTTGAGAATTGCCGTTAGAGGTGAAAGATTGTTTTCTCCTCACAACTTTTTTTCAGCTTAAGACTGGTTTTAATATAGTATAAAGTTATGTCTATAAATAGGAGATGATTGTTCCTTGAAATTACATATATCATCTGAAAGCTGAATTTTTTTATTTCCCTATATCCCGCAGAACTTTCTTTTGTAGTTAACAAGTCCACATTTTGAATATTTTTTCTTTTGTAGATATTCTATTCTTTATAAGTATCAATACTAAAAGTCTTATTTTGGCCTGAGATTTGACAACTTAAATTTTTTTAATTGTTGAAGAAGAAGTGGGGGGGGTAGGGCATGACTAATTCTTTGTCGTCAGAGAATATTAATAAGAAATACATTTGTGCAAATATACGAATCTCCCCACACTTCCCCTCCTGGGAGCAGGGCTAATTCTTTGTCGTCGCCCGAATATTTACAACCCTATATTTTTTTATATCTTGCGATCCCCACACCTCCCACACTTCCCACCTCCTCCTCCTTTTTTCTAAGCGTGACAATAAATTGACCTTGGGGGAGTAGGGGGAATTTTCTGAAAATCTTCCTTTTTCAGTAATACTATTTTCGCGATCGCCCTTCTTGTGATATTCTTGATTATTGCGTTGAATAAAAAATCATGTTTATTTTCAAATTTACCTCAGTCTATTTACTATATCAGAATTTTTTCTGGCGTGCAACCTTAATTTCATCCCCCTGCCGTTTTTTATTGGAGTGCTAAACACAATGATAAATAGAATAATTTGGTAGTCCTGTGGAGCGTAATGGTAAATGGGGTAATGGTAAATGGGGGTCATTTCAGTTATCAGTTATCAGTACCTCTGCCTGAAGTCAGAATTTTGAATAAAGCCAAAAATTTATCGCTTTTAGGCAACAGCTTCGGAAGGCAACGGGCAACAGGGAATATATAGGAAAAAAGTATTTTTGCACATAAGAGATGCACCCGAAAAACTAGCTTTCTATGGGCGGATTTGGTATGAATAACTTTAATAGTAGTAATCTAGCAATTTTTAATTAATCATTAGATTTTTTTAAGGATTGCATAATAAATTAAGTTTGCTAAAATAACTAAAAGTTACACCACTTTTCAAGTAAATGAGGTACAGTAACAGAAGAACAATATTCATTATTCATTCATTAAAATAATGATTAGATAATCTGTACCTCATAAACCTGCAATGTGCTGTAAATCAGAATCAAAAAATACAAGAATAATTGATAGCAATTTCTGTATAAATTAAAGATATTAACTAGCCTTGAAAACGAGAGAATATCGAGAAAAAAATCTGAATATCCAGTAAGCATTTCCTGGGGAATGCTGCTCAAACAGCTATTAACTGTCAGCTCTCAGCTCTGATAAATTTTAATGAATATAGACTATAAAGCTAGCTTTGATAGTAAGTGTAAATTCTGACTAAATTAGTAAAGCTTTTATCTAAAATTAAAAGTAATAACTGACGGCTGAATGCTTACAATATTCATGGGCGATGTGCTAATTGCTATATATATTTTGCTGAAAAAGTGGGGAAACTCCGGTGTAATTCCGAGGCTGTGCGGCAACTTTCAATAATTATTAATTATTAATTAATTACCTCTCCTTTAAAACGGATAGGATTGAATAATCATGAAAATTTTTCTTCTCTTGGTCCATTGGATATGGCGAGGTCCCCTCGCCATCCCACCCTACGGGAAGCTACGCTAACGACCGCTTTTATCCCCTTAAAAGAGGAGGCTTTAAACCACAATTTTTCGGTAAATCGACAAATTGATAAAAGTATTTAATATACAAAATAAATAACTACTTACTAATCAAAAGAACTCGATCGGCCATAACACCTACTTATCACTTGTCAACCCTAGCTTCCTGCCTGAAACAGGAAAGGATAATTAATGAAATATTCAACTCAAAATTCCGAAATCAAAGCACAAAAAAATCTGACTTCAACAGAAGAAAGAAATAGTATATCTACAAATCATAAATTACCTCCATTACCACTACAAAGACCTTTATTATTGATAGGTCATGGGACACGAGATGCTGACGGAAAACAAACTTTCTTAGATTTTGTTGCAGCTTATCAAAATTTAGATAAATCTCGACCTGTGATACCTTGCTTTTTAGAATTAACAGGTCCAACTATTCAAGAAGGAGTAGATAAATGTGTAGAACAAGGTTACACAGAATTATCTGCTTTACCAATTTTATTATTTGCAGCTCGCCACAATAAATTTGATATTACCAATGAATTAGACCGAGCAAGACAACGACATCCTCAAATAAAATTCCATTATGGGCGACATTTTGGCATTACTCCCAAGATTTTAGAATTGTGGCGATCACGTCTCACAGAATTAGAAGAAACTAATTTTAATCCCTCCGAAACAGTTTTATTATTTGTAGGGCGAGGTTCGAGCGATCCCGATGCTAATGGAGATGTTTATAAACTAGCTCGAATGTTATGGGAAGGCAGTGGATATCTAACAATTGAAACTTGTTTTATTGGCATTACTCATCCTCGTTTAGAAGAAGGTTTTCGGCGAGCTAGATTATATCAACCGAAGCGTATTATTGTTTTGCCTTACTTTTTATTTACCGGAGTTTTGGTCAAGAAAATATTTGATATTACTGCTCAACAACAAGAACAATATCCAGGTATTTCTATGACTTGTCTGCCAGAAATGGGAGCGCATCCAACATTATTAGAATTATTGCGAGAAAGGGAAATAGAGACACAGTTAGGAGAAGTACAAATGAACTGTGAAATGTGTAAGTTTCGGTTAGCTACTGTTGCTGGTGAAGCACATTCTCACGGTCATGGTCATCATCATCACAACCATGACCATAACAATAATACTCACGACCATACTAATTCTATAGCCGATCCTTACGCTGATCCAGAACAATATCATCAGCGTATTTGGCAAATTCCTTGAAGAAGGAAGAAGGAAGAAGGAAGAAGGAAAAAGTGGATGGGGATAGTCAAAACCTGCCACTGTTTCTACAAACTTCAACAAGCTTGTAAACACCGTGTAGACTACGGGGAATTAAACCCGAAAAAAAAGATAATAATTCAAATTATTAATGTCATTGCAAGGGGGATAAATATTGACGTTAATCTTGAGAGAAAAGTGTTGATACCCCTGTGGCAATCTCCGGGAGGAACAATATAAATTTATCTAATATCATGTCTCTTTAAATAACCCCAATAAAAAATTTAGACGTTGCATACAACGTCCGTAGGGAGCAGGGAACAAGAGGAAATTTGTTTGCTCCCGATGACAAACGGAAAAAATATTCTCTCTCAAGAGAAGAACATTTTTACCCTTCAAAAACTTACCAGCCTCAGAATGGAGTTTAACTCCGCAAAAGATGTAGCAAAAGCAATGATTCAAGAATTAGAAGATTAAAAAAACAGTATTTTAGAGCAACGCTACGAAGATGCTTTAGCCTTGATATGAATTAGATGGGATGAGTAGGCAAACAAAAATAAATGCCATGGAATCTTTATGTAATTAGAATGCTAATACATTTGATTAAAAATCAACTAGAAAAAAAATTAACAAATTCTTGGGCAGCTTCAATAGGAGGTTCATTAATAGAAATCAAAAAAATCAACCTTCAAGACAACAGAAAATCTGGGGTTGGTGATTAGGTAATGCCATTAAATATTTATGAACGGTACAATTATAGTTTTTTCATAGATATTTGAGACAAAAGCATTACGCATTCACCAATGCCTGGTAGTAAGCAAGACCGCGATGAAAATGCAGCAATAAACATATTAGTCGCGGGCGGGCAGTCCGAGACAAAAAACGGACGTGGAGGCAAGGGTAAGACTACCGCCAAGGTAGCAGCAGTCTGTGTTAGCGAAGCTTTGCGCCAGCAAAACGTCAACCTACCGAGGAGTTTCGGCTCCATAGGAATCTCCGCGCCTTTAGGCCGGGGAGGATGTCAACATTCATCTCAATCAATAGACTTCTTGCGGAAGTCGGGAAAAGGAAACAGGGAACAGGGAACAAGGAAAAGTGAACAATAATTGACGTAAACACTATCAGAAAAATACTTTTGCAAGAGGTCTAATCAATATTTACCCACCATACTACTTAGTAATCTAAATATAACCGAAATTCTAATTATTTTCCGCCTTTGACTTTCTAGACTTTCTACCTCGAGTAGACTTCTTACTACTAGCCTTTGCCTTCAAAAGTTCCACAGCTTGCTCCAAAGTCACATCCTCAACAGCCGTATCCTTTGGCAAAGAAGCATTAACCTTACCATGCTTCACATAAGGTCCATAACGACCATCATAAATACCCACAGCCTCTCCATCTTCAGGATGTTTACCCAAATCTTTGAGTGGAGGTGCAGCTTTAGCACTACCACGCCTCGCTCTTTTAGGTTGAGCTAATAACTCCAAAGCACGTTCCAAAGTAATAGTCAAAACATCATCCCCAGCTTTCAAAGAACGATAATCTTTACCAACCTCCTTTCCTTGGTCGTGAACAACATAAGGACCAAAACGTCCTAAATTAGTTTGAATTTTGCAACCCGTTTCTGGGTGAACACCCAAAGTACGAGGTAAAGACAATAACCCTACCGCCATATCCAAAGTCACATCTTCCATATTTACACCCTTCGGCAGTGAGCTTCGCTTTGGTTTTTTCTTACTTCCCTCTACCTCATCACCCAACTGTACATAAGGACCGTAACGACCAGTCATTATATAGATAGGTTTATCTTCTTCTGGATGAATTCCTAATTCCTCAGGACCTTCTGTTTTTTGCTTCAGAATTTTCTCTATTTGTTCTGGATCTAAGTCTGATGGAGTTAAATCTTCAGGAATAGAAGCCTTGACAACACCTTCACCATTTTCTGCCTCAATATAAGCACCAAACTTACCGATACAAATACGATAAGTCATCTCTGGTTCATCATCCAAATTATCCAATTCAATGGTACGGGCTAACTTAGGGTCAATTTGCTCTTCCTGTTCCTTAATTTGAGTATCCAACCCACTTTCTCCAGAATAAAATTCTCGTAGATATGGCAACCATTGAGCTTCACCAGTAGAAATATCATCCAGAGTCTGTTCCATACGGGCAGTAAACTTAACATCCACAAATTCAGGAAAGTGCTTTTCTAATAGACTTGTTACCCCAAAAGCAGTAAAAGTCGGAACCAAAGCATTATTCTGAAGTTTGGCATAACCACGGTCAACAATAGTACCAATAACAGTAGCGTAGGTACTCGGACGGCCAATACCTTCACTTTCCAGAGTTTTTACCAGAGATGCTTCGGTAAACCTAGCAGGTGGTTGAGTTTCATGCCCTAATACTTCTATTTCTTGGCAATTTGGATGATCGCCTTGTTTCAGAGGAGGTAAAGGTACTTCTTGGTCTTCCAAAGCTGCTTCTGGGTCATCGGAACCTTCAACATAAGCCCGGAGGAAACCAGGAAAGTCTATACGCTTACCATTAGAACGAAAACCCGCATCTTCTACTTGCAGGTTAACTGTAATATGGGTTTGACGAGAGTCAGCCATTTGGCAAGCCACTGTCCGTTTCCATATTAAATCGTAAAGAGCAAGCTCTTGACCACTCAACCCTGTTTCCTGGGGAGTGCGGAAAGTTTGACCAGCAGGACGAATAGCTTCATGAGCTTCCTGCGCTCCTTTACTTTTAGTAGTGTATTGTCGTGGTTGGGGACTCAGATATTCTGGACCATACATTTTTTCCACACAACTCCGAGCAGCAGCGATCGCTTCATCAGACAAATGTACTGAGTCTGTACGCATATAGGTAATAAAGCCCTGTTCATATAAACTTTGGGCTGTCCGCATCGTTTGCCTAGCACCCATTCTTAGTTTACGGTTAGATTCTTGTTGTAAAGTAGAAGTGGTAAAGGGTGGGGATGGTTTACGTTTAACAGCTCGTTCTTCAACACTATTAACAGTCCAAGGCTTATCTTGCAGCCGTTCCTTCAGAGCTTCTGCTTGAGCCTCATCCAACAGAACTACATTTCTACCCTCAGCTATTTTGCCTGTATTCTCATCAAAGTCACTACCAGTAGCTACTTTTGTACCCCCAAGGGTGACAAGTTTAGACTCAAAAGGTTTTTTTGCCTGTTCTAAACTAGCTTTTAAATCCCAATAACCTCCTTGTTTAAAAGCTCGACGTTGACGTTCTCGGGTTACCAATAGTCGAACTGCTACTGACTGTACCCTACCAGCAGAGAGACCCCAGGCTATTTTTTTCCACAGTACAGGTGAGAGAGTATAACCGTAAAGTCGGTCTAGAATACGTCTTGTCTCTTGTGCCCTGACTAACTGTTCGTCTATATTGCGACAATTTTCGATCGCCTTACGGATAGCTTCTGGGGTAATCTCGTGGAATACCATCCGCTTAGTAGGAACTTTTGGTTTTAGTAATTGCAGTAAATGCCAACTGATGCTTTCCCCTTCCCGGTCTTCATCTGTGGCTAGAACTAATTCATCAGCTTCTTTCAAGGCATCTTTAAGTTCTTTGACGGTTTTCTTTTTGTCTTTAGGGACGACGTAGAGGGGTTCAAAATTTGAGTCTACGTTTACACCTAGATGTGCCCACTTTTCTCCTTTATATTTTTCTGGTATTTCATCAGCAGAAGGTGGCAGGTCACGCACGTGACCCATGGATGCCTCGACCCGGTAGTCAGAGGGTAGATAGTTACGTATAGTCCGGGCTTTAGTAGGAGATTCCACAATAACAAGGGTTGACATAAGACTTTATTTAGGATGTTACAAGCTGGGATTTTATATTTAGGTTAGGAATGATATGCACCAGTGGTCAATGGGTCAGGAGAAATAGAATTTTATTGTTTAGTTTGGTTAGACATTAACAAGATAAAGTCCTATTTTTTCTACGCTATCTTAATTTTTTATTTCTGCCAAAATCTATAGCAATTTGCAACTTGATCGGGTATTAAGTTACTGGGTTTTTAGATTTTTCCTGAACAGAGAATGGAGATTAGAGCATTCTAGGTTTTGCTACATGTTCATAATTAACTTATCTGCAATCAGCTATATTTTTGATGGACATAAGCTTTAATTTAGTAATTACCTTATACGATTTGCTAGCATGACTTATTACTAATGTCAATAAATTAATATTTTTTTTATATTTGAAAGCAAAAAGTAAAATTATTGCTTTTGCTGTGATTAAGGATTTCTTCAATAAACCCTCAACTTCAACACATATCTAAATGCTAAGTCTGGTGATTAGTTATTATTTGGTTTATCTTTAACCAATACAAACTCTCAAGTTTCTTTACCGAAAAATTGTGGGTATGCGCCTCCCTTTTTAAAGCTATCCATTACTCACATCTTTCTTAACATCAGGTTTGACAAAAAAAAGCATTTATGTATGGAGTAGGGGTCGCCAAACTGACTCTCCAAAAATCGCCATTAAGCTCTGCTTGTTGATAATTAGATTTTGAGGTAACATCAACTACAAAGCTGACTGAAAATCAGCTATTTTGTCAGAGCGATCGCCAAACTGACTCTCCGACAATTGTCATTAACTTCTGCTTGTTGATAATTAGATGTTGAGGTCATGTTAAGGGAGCAAGCTGAAAGTTGGCTGAGTCTGAAGTTCGGCGATGAAAATTCTTTTGAACTCACGTTGAATTAACCACAAGAGACTGACAAACAACCCAGCCCTTAACAAGATCATGCAATGGCGAGAGTCCACCCCAGAGAACTTTAACACCAGGAGAACCATCACCTTTTCGACCTAAAAATCCGCCCAATTGAGCAATCCAATTCACAACTTCAGCCAAAGTTGGTGGTGCTGAATCAGGATCAAGTTGGTGGTGTATGGTTGCAGACAAAACCTGCCACTGTGTAATTGATGTCTCCAGGGGTTAAAACACCCTGGAGACATCAATTCGACGTAAAGCCAAGACTATTGTTCATGTTCTACGAAAAACTATTGACTATATATAACCGAGACAATAAAACTTCTCACCCAGTAGTTGCCGTTAAAGTGGGAGATAAAAAGGATTATTGCCATGCCCTGAAAATTAACGGACCTTGCCAAATTATTTATCAACCCCATCAACCGAATAAAAGTCAAGCAGGAGGTGCTCGTCTGTGCATTGAAGTAGAACCGGAAGTTCTAGTGGAGCGAAAATATTTCTCTAATGGAGATTATAGTCCGCCACCGGAAGTAGTTCAGCAGAGGTCAAAAATTCAAAAAAAAAGTCCAAGATTAAAGACTAAGAGAAAACCAACTAGATAAATATTAGCCTCTAAAAGATCATTTAAGTAACATTGGGTGGGTTCTGTTTAGTTTTTTGCTGTCTATAAATAAAATGATAAAGTAAGTAAAGTCTAGTAAAGTTTTGCCCCTGTCATAGACTGTGGGAAAAAACTGTAACTCTCAAAAAAATTCACTTTTACCAAAAACTGGAAAGTATCTGATGGTACAACTATTCAATAAAACCTTCAATTTTCAAAATCTCCAAACTTTAATAGTATCTCTACTATTAATTATTATGGCTACTATCTTGCCAATATCTTCTGCATCCGCAACTGGAGTTTATCAAATGCCAAGTTTAGTGGCAGGCGCTCGTACATTTATTGTTGATGATGCTGAAGTTTTCAGTCGGATAACAGAAAGTAAACTGAACAATACCTTAGAAAGTTTGGCCAATACTACTGGTAATGAAGTTAGATTTGTTACTATCCGTCGCCTAGACTATGGTGAGACCGTGGATAGTTTTACGGAAAAGCTATTTGACAAATGGTTTCCTACCCCAGAAACAAAAGTCAATCAAACTTTAATAGTATTAGATACTCTCACCAATAATGATGCTATTCGGGTTGGTGATGCAGTTAAAGAACTTATGTCTAATGACATTACTCAGAGTGTAGTTGATGAAACTATTCAAGTACCTATTAGAGATGGCAACAAATACAATGAAGCTTTTTTAGCAGCTAGCGATCGCCTGAGTGCTGTATTATCTGGAGAACCCGACCCAGGCCCTCCGGAAGTTAAAGATGAGCTTGCAGCACAAGTATTAGCTACTTTTAAATCAGCAGAAGAAACTGACGATCAAAGTGCAACTATCTTAGTGGTTGTATTGCTAGTTGTAGCTACAATTGTACCAATGGTTACTTATTTCTGGTATCAAGGTTTTTCTTGATAGAAATTAAGGAGAATAGTAAAAGTCTAATTTCTGATCGTTATCCTTAATTCAATTAATCCTGAATATATTCCTTACCAGTTAATAAAGCCATTTCTGCACGCACAAATTCCCGCCCCAAATAAGCAGCATGATCTAACATTGTGACTGTACAGGGGGGGGTTTCTTCCAATATTTTTACACATATTTCTTTTGCAGTTCTCGCAGTAAATATTCTCGTGTGAGTATGTTCTACTTTGCCTTTTGCTGGAATCGGTTTTCCTGTTTCTGGATCTATAGCCAAACCACGGTTGTCAATAATATTAGTAAAGTGTTTTGCACATATTAAACCTGCTTCTCGATCAAGAAAAATAATAAAGTAACCACCTGAATCGAGGTCTATATGACGTCTTGAAAGCTTTTCATCAATGGTTTTTACTTCTTCAAGTGTTAGATTCATAGTTCCATCTTAGAATTATCTATATTTTATTCTACATTTTTATTGGAGGGTTAATATCAAGTTTGGATAATTAGTTATAAATCAAATATCAGCAGTTTTGTAGCAGTAGTACTCTTAGTCGGTACATCCATTTAATTTTTAGAAAGTAAACTGTAAAAATTACTGCTTATCTCACTATCCAAGCTTGAACTAACAGAGGCTAAAATTCCAGATTGATCTAAATTTTTATAAATCAATAAAATATCATCAATTTTTAGTTCTTAATTTCTATTTTATAGATATAGATAAATTAAAGATGTCAGCAAAAATTATTTTTACTATTACTCAAGCAACTCTCAAAGGTCAGCAATTTCTCTTTGAGGAGCGTACAACCTGTGTTATTGGTAATTCCAGTAACTGTTTATTTCACTATCCAAGCTTGAACTAACAAAGGCTAAAATTCCAGATTGATCTAAATTTAATATCATCAATTTTGAGTTCTTAATTTCTATTTATATACTATTATAGATATAGAAGATATAGAAGATATAGATAAATTAAAGGGTAGTGCAGAGCGCAAAGTGTGGGATTGGTCAGTATGTTGGCCAACTCTAGTGACCAAAATAAATCCACGTGTTCATATAATTTGACAAATGCTGAATAGGCAAGATTGATTTTATCTGTACTGTCTTTATAGAACCCCTGAGCGTATCTTTGGACGCGGTATGTGCTTTTGGCTTCCGTCCTCAGCCTGAGGAAGTTGTGGAAATTCAGGAACGAGAATGGGGAAAAAGCTGATGAGACCCCGCGTCGCCCAATAGCAAACCTGGTAGCGCATCAAGCAGGTAGAAAAATACTCTCATCTCCCCATCTCCCCATCTCCCCATTTCCTTCTCTATTTTTGGCATTGGTGAATGCATAATGCTTTTGTCTCAAATATCTATGAAAAAACTATAATTGTCAAGTTAACTTAAATTTAGCAAATAAAGTCAATAGGCAAAAATAACTAAGCAGTTATCTCTAATTTAATGGCCTATTTCTCAAAAAGGCGATCGATGATATACAAATTCCCATACTGGTGAGGTATAAAATTCTGGGCTTTAGAGACACAGTTCCAGAAGGTAAAGAAAAAGATAACTTTACACACGCGTGCATGATCGATGCTATATTTTACTTGGGTAATAAAAAATATTTCTCACCAACTTGGAATTTTTTTCTTGATTTTAAAGATTCAGTAAAGTTACACATAAATAGTTGACCTTGAGGAAATATTTATGCTACTCAAGAGATTTTTTATGAAAATTATGTAAAGTTGAGCAGGATTTATGCGTGTTTTTTAAAGATTCAGTGAAGTTATGAATAAACCCTTGCTATTTTACTATTTTATTTGTAGTATTGAGATACTAATGCTTTTATAGTCTAGTCAAGCACAAGTATTGAACTTACTGAAAATCAAGTAATTTTATTTGCAAGTGATGGTGATTATTTGCACAAACTAGCCTGATTGGAGAGAAAGAAGGACTATACCGAAAAAAATCTGGTTTTTATGGTATCAGGGGTTTTCACAAGCACCATTGGTTGTGAGAAAGTGCTATGAATCTTGGAAAAAGTATAACCCTGACTGGGAAGTTATTTTTTTAGATGAAAACAATATCAAAGACTATATAACTCTTTCTTTACCGGAAGAAAAATTATGCCAACTTCCTAAAACTAAACAATCTAACTTAGTCAGACTTGAATTACTCTCAAAATATGGAGGGGTTTGGGCTGACGCAACTAGCCTCTGCCGAGTCCCGCTAGACAAATGGTTAGGAGACTATACTCAAGCTGGCTTTTTTGCCTTTGTTTACAAAACAAAAGGATACGGATGGATTTTTACTTGGTTTTTAGCTGCAGAAAAGTCTAATCCTATCATTGTAAAAATTAATCAAAAGTTAACTTCTTTTTATAGTGATAATGAGTTTTACCATAGTGGTACAACAATAGCGAAAAAAAGACTTAAGTTTTTGCAGTTGTTTTTTAATAGGAAATATAAAACAACTAGATTTTGGTCTTCATGGATTGTCAGGAAAATTTTTAAAGTTTATCCCTATTTTATTTTTCACTTCATATTTGCTAATTTAATAAATTCAGATCGAGAACTTTTGGAACTATATAAAAAAATGAAGCCATATTACAATACTGGAGATGATCTAGGTAAATATGGGTTGCTTCGTCCTTTAACAGCAGAAGTTAAAGAGCGAATTGATAGCAGAGTTGATCCAGTGCACAAGTTAAGTTGGAAATACAAAGAAGAGAATTATACTTCTTCATCCATTTTACATTATTTATTAGAAGAAACAGACTAAACAAAAACGGAGTGCGACTCGTTCCTACTAGTGCAGGATGGCAGAAATAAGTGACCAGTAGAAGCAATGCCTTCTTCCTGAGATAGAATACTCAGAAGTGTGATCGCGATCGTAAAATAAATGGTCAATAGCCAAGCTAAAAATGATCGGCATTGAGTTGGATCCTTGAGTCAGTATGACCATGAATCTGAATCTGGTTAATCATCCTCTGAAAACCCCTGAAATTTCCAGATAAAAGGTCTGGCTAGAGTACAGTTGAAATAGTCAATAAAATTCAGTATCTTCTGCTTGAGGTCTGAGGTGGAAGAGAAACTGCTACGCCGGAGTAAACGCCTGGCCAAAATAGAGAACCAACACTCAATTTGATTCAGCCAAGAAGTATGTTTAGGGATATAAACAAAGCGAATCCGGTGAGACTCGTCAGACAAAAAAGCAGCACGAGTTACCATAGACTGGAGAATACCTGATTTCTGTTTCA
>NZ_RCBY01000100.1 GCF_003838195.1 Okeania hirsuta | reverse complement strand
CTGATGTTGTAGGTGTTGATTTAGGCGTGAAAACGCTAGCAACACTAAGTACTGGTCAAGTTTTCCCAAGCATTAAACCTTACCGTACAGCTCAAGATCAACTAGCAAAATTGCAACGCCAACTGAGCAGGAAAGTCAAAGATTCAAAGAATTGGCACAAAGCTGTAATCAAGCTAGCGATCGCAGCACAGACGAGTAGCTAACATCCGCAAAGATGCACTTCATAAATTGACAACATATCTAGCTAAAAACCACAGCGTTGTTGCTCAAGCGAAGATTTAAATGTTAGCGGTATGTTAGCTAACCACAAGCTAGCTAAATCAATTAGCAGACAGTGCTTTTATGAGTTTCGCAGACAGCTAGAATATAAAACTCAGTGGTACGGTTCCGAGCTGGTAGTAGTTGACAGATTTTTTCCATCTTCGCTCGACTTGCTCCTACTGCGGTCATGTTCAAGATATGCCATTGCATCTGAGAACTTATGATTGCAAGAAGTGTGGGATATCTATAGACCGGGATCTGAATGCCAGTATGAATTTGAGGGATGCGGTCGGCTTGACCGTTGATGCCTGTGGATGAGTAGCCGCCGACGGTCTCACAAGAAGCAGGAAGTAAACATTAAAATATCACGCTATGTGACGTTTTATATCAGTTTTATGAAGCAGGTAAGGAGCAGACTTATTTCCTCTGTTAGAAAAAAGCTCAACTGCTCAAGATGATTTAATGAAGGAAAAAATAACTCGTCATATCAAATCCGGTAGGATCGGGATAAAATTTTTTGAAGGTAGGAGTCAGAAGTAAAGACGATAGCAATCGCTCTTGAATAGACAGTAAAAAATCAAAAAATAAGCGTTGGCGGAGTCTAGCGACAGCTATCTCGCTACTGGTTGATAGTGAAGGTGAACAATCCGGGGGAGTTATTGATGTTTGGAAGTTTCAAATACAGGATAAAGATAAAGATGTTGCAGTTTGACTCTAGCATCGAAGCGTGGAAAAACGCCAAACCACCTTGCTAAGATTTTGATTCCGCTGTTGATTCCAGGTTTCTAACTCTTGGCGTAACTGCTCAGTAGTAGGAATATGTCTATCTCGCCATGTTTAAAGATTGTAAAACAGGTGGATATAATCTAGAGGGAAGTCTAGGTAATGTACAAGGTTTGATTAATTTAATTTGACTGATCGCTATTGCTGATACTGGTTGATTTTATCAAGGTAAATTTATCAAAAAATCCGGTGTTCAAAATTACATTTGTAGATGAACAGAAGCTCAAAGAAAATATAGAATACGGGGATTGCTGGGGATTATTTAGTTGATATTGTTAACAGATAATTAACCTGAATCCTCAAAAAAAGTCTGATGTTTACAGGGGATTAAAAGCTCTGTCAATGTTAGATAATATTTAACTATTTACACTCAACGTCTTACCTTTCATCTAATTATTAAACAATTTTAAATTGACTTACATAAATGTTCTCGTGTCCCTAGGGACGTTCACGCAACGTCCCTACTGCTCCCTGCTCCCTACTGTACTTCATAAACCACCGAATACACTGTAACACTCCCTTTTTCATTGTTTCTAGCATACTGGATTAAGACTTGATTCTCATGCCTGTAATGTTTTATATCATGTCCGGTTAAACAGTGATAAATAAATAACTAGGGAGGAGTCAGGAGTCAGGAGTCAGGAGTCAGGAGGAAAGAGGGAAGAGGGAAGAAAGAAGAACAACTGGAGTTGAAGGAGAAAGTTTTTTTATAACTAATTATCCGGACATGATATTAGAGATTATCTGACAAAAGAATCTTAAGAAGTTCTATTATAATTAATTAAATAGATTGAATATGAGATAATAGATTATATTCTTATAGCTATCCTTCCAAGAGCTAGTGGAAAAAGCAATGGATTATCTCGCTTCAGACATATTAATATGATGTGTTTTAACTATCAATACACAGTTGCAAACAAACTACACATTTAGTTTGCTTCTTATTTTTAGTCACTGTAAGAGTGCAAAATTTACTAAATCCTTCTATTTTTCTTATGCGCTTTTAAAAATATATGCAAGTTAAATGTTCAATTACTGATTTAATATTTTGACTGATTTGTTGGTAAATAATATTATAAATTGACGAAAAAAAATCAGTATAAAACGATGCAAAAAGTCAATTAACACTCTGACATACTGAATTATAGTATCTCCAAAGGTACTGTGATTTCCGAGAAAAATTTAGAGAAAACGGTAAACATTTTTTTTCTGCAAACCCGAATTAATCTCAATTAGTTATATAGAATTATCCCTCCGATCAAGCAAAAATTTATTAGGGGATAGTATATTTATTTGTCTAGCATTAATAACTTTAGGGTTAGTATGCTTTCTCGAAAAGCAGAATAAACGGCTGAAAAGTTATTAATTATAGGAGTAATTAGGAGTAATATAATAGTGAAAAATAAAGTCTTTCCAGTAAAACAAACAAACAAGAGAAAAAGCAATTATTCTACTTTTAACCAATGGTTCAAATCTCTAAGTCTAAGCATAATTCCTGCTATTTTAACTGCTTTACCAGTGAATGCAGCAAAGCAGATTTCTCTAGGTCATAAAGATCTAAATATTTTGATTCCTGTATCAGCATTAGAAAATTATGCCAAAACGGGAGAAATTAGCTATGAACTAGCTAGTTATATGCTACTGTTAGAAGCTGAAAAAGAAGATAAATATCGGGATCTATTACACAACCGCTATAATTTTCCTCCTCAGATAGTCTCTCAATTTATCAATTCCCCTATGGGAGAATTATTCCTGAAAAACTTAGGGAAAGTAATCAAAACTTCATCAAATTCTGAGAATGAGAATTTAACTACTGTTGAAAATGGTGCTGAGGAAATTAGAACTGCTTTATTAAAGGCGGCAAATGATGCTGAAGGCTTAACTATCATAAATTTTATCCGTCATTTTCCCAGTGATACTATATGGTTCGATACAAAAGAAATTTTTGCTGTAACTGAAAAAATTGCTGCTGTACAAGAAGATACAAAAACTTTTATAGAAACTGTAGCAAATCTGACACAAACAGAAGCTTACAAAGAAGAAAAAGTAGATTTTTCTCGTTTACCAGATATTAGGAAAAAAGGAAAATATAACTTTTCAAAGCAACAAATTATCCTGCAAGATGAGGGACGCGATCGCAATTTTTCAGTACAACTTTATTTACCTAATATCTCTTCAGCAGAAATATCAATTCCTGTAGTTGTAATTTCTCACGGTTTAGGTTCTAATGGAGTTAATTTTGAAAGTTTAGCTAAACATTTAGCTTCTTATGGATTTGCTGTTGCTCTACCCCAACATCCAGGTAGTGATTATGAATATATCCAGAAATTTTTAGCAGGTAAAACTAAGGATATGTTCCATGGCAATGAATTTATTGACCGCCCCTTGGATATTTCTTTCTTATTAAATCAATTAGAGCAGTTAAATCAATATCAATTCCACAATCAATTAAACCTGAAAAAGGTAGGTATATTTGGTCATTCTTTTGGTGCTTATACTGCTTTTGCTTTAGCAGGTGCAGAGATTAACTTTCAGCAACTAAAACAAGACTGTGGCCCACAAATGGAAGTTTTAAATATGTCGCTACTGCTACAGTGTCGTGCTTTGGAATTGAAGCCTCAAAAATATAATTTGAAAGATGATAGAATTGGAGGAATATTTGTACTCGATCCAGTCAATAGTAGTTTATTTGGAAAAGCTGGTTTGAGTCAGATTGAGTTACCTGTGTTGTGGGGAAGCGCAAGTGAAGATAAAATTACTCCTATTGTTTTAGAACAAGCAAAATCTTTTACTTGGTTGACAACTCCTGATAAATATTTAGTCTTAACAGAAGGAGCAGATCATATCAATATTGATTTTGAGGCAATTAGAGAAAATAGTTTCACTACTCTAGCAGAGTTGATTCAACCAGATCCAGATGTAGTCAATGGTTATGCTAATGCTTTTGGTTTAGCATTCTTCCAAACCCATGTCGCCGATCGCCCTGAATATAGTTCATATTTACAAGCATCTTATGCTCAGACCATCGGCGAAAAACCTTTTAATCTGAGTTTTGTGCGGTCTTTGTCAGAAACTCAGTTAAGTAAAACATTGAAACAGGCAAGAAAAAACTAATTGAGATGATCTCCAGTTGGGTATCTAAAGAGCTATAGAAAATAATATGAGCAAACCTAAATCATTCCCCACATTATGATTATAATCATACACATTCAGACAGATGGTCAGAAAATTTGGCGTTGGTAATTGATGGGATGATTTATATTTCGGGGTAGCGCTCTGTAACCTACCCCAGTTAATCATTGGGGGATTGCCCCTACAAATTTCATCCTGTAATTTACCAACGCCGAAAATTTTGTCCTGCTCTAAATGAATTTGCAATCGGTTTTTTGATTACCTGTTGCCTGAGTAATATCATGTTGTTTAATAGCGCCATAGAACTCTGTTCCGCTTTCCTACAGAATGCTACGCAAACACAATCAAAAACTTTCTTCTCCTCTTGCTTCTTTTTCCCTACTGACTCCTGAGGACTGACTCCTTTCATTGTTAATTTGTCAGTATTCAACCGTTAGCGTAGCTCCCCCGGAGGGGGAACATGATATAAAGCACCATACTATAGCAATGAGCGCTGGTATATTTACAAATTGTAGTAGGGGCAAAAGAGCTAGAAGTCTTATATGATCGGCAATTTATTCCCCCTGTTCCCTGTTCCCTGTTCCCTGTTCCCTGCGCACAGCGCTATACTTATTTTTTGTGAGTTTACCTTTTAACTGATATCTAACTGTGGAATAAACTGCTTTGTAAGAAGCATTAATATTATATTCTTCTTTCAACCATTTTTGAATTTCTCCATAACTCTGAAAACCATTATTGGGGTCGTTAAGTCGTTTTTGCAACCCATCTCGCGCTTCTGGTGGGATTGCTGGTTTGCGCCCCCCACTTTGTTTTACCTGTAATAACCCCGATAATCCTTCTTTACGATATTGTCTCAACCACCTTTGTACTGTAATCCGATTTACTCCTAAAGTAACTGCCAATTCTTTGACAGTTGTCACTTGACCAATTTTAAATAGATATAGTGCCTGAATCTTCTGAAAGCCACTAGCAGTTTTTTGGCCATTTAGCAATGTTTTGAGTTCTGGGACTGTTTCTGTAATTTCTATTTTACATACCCCGGCCATATTTGTTTCCTCTCAAGTCCATACTGCTATTCTCATATAAAAATCTTTTCTATCATATCTGTAGCATGCAAAAAAGTAAATTATTCTGATATTTTTTGCTCTTCGTTAAAAAAAATATCAGGTAATACCATTGATCAAAAATAATGCTACAAAAATGAAATTGAAAATTTATATTTTGAAGAACCTAATCCAATTCTTTTTCCTACCTATTTCTATCATTTTTTACCTTTAGATCTTCTTCTCTCTTGATTTTACTATTGCGATAAAATTGGTATAAGATTAAGATATGGTAAATAAAAAAAACTAACGGCTAATACATGATTTGCTAATTGCTTTACTGATGAAATTGAAAGGAGCAACTATGGGTCAAAGAAACCTAGTCAAAGTTATTATAGTTATCCTGGTTTTAGGTTACGGCATTTCAATTTTTTTGCTAAATAATGTACAAAAAAAATCCATAGCTCTAGCTCAAGCAAAGATAGCTAATTTAGGAGATATTAATCAAGATTCTGATGTTAATAAACTTAGAGCTGCCCTAGCTCAATTGCCAGAAGCAATAGATATTTTAGAACAAGTTATTCAACTGCCTGGTGTACCCTTACAACCTGTATCTAGAGAAATAACTAAACTAAATTATCAACTCATTGCAGTCAAGCGAAAACTATATTTAGCAGAACATGGATTAATCTATTTAAGGTTAGCAAAACAATCTGCAATGGCTGCAGCTTTATTAGTACAAAATCCTCCTCATCCTGTTGATACTTGGTATCAAGCGCAGCAAAAATGGCAATACGCAATTAATTTATTAGAAAAAATTTCTGAAGAAAGTTTGTCATATTCAGAAGCTAGAGAAAAATTAAAGCTTTATCGAGAAAATTATCAAGTAATAACTCAAAGATTCAATATGGCTAAACAGGCAATTAATCTAAATAACCAGGCTAAACAAAAGATGGAAGCAGGAAATTATCAAGGTGCTATTCAGGATTTAAATAAAGCTATAAGTCTCAATCCTGGTCAAAGTGAAGCTTACTTAAGTAGAGGAGTTGCTTATTCTCAACTAGGAAGGAGAATAGGAGCGATCGCTAACTTTAATAAGGCAATAGAAATTAATCCTGAAAATGCTAAAGCTTATTATTATCGAGGGGATGAATATCTACAAATAGGAGAGCAGAAAAAGGCTCTTCAAGATTTAAATAAATCTATCAAGATTGATGCTAATAATCCTAAGTCATACTTTAATAGAGGCATAGTTTACTACTTAATTGGAAATCAAAGTGAGGCGATGGAAAATTTTCAGCAGGCGGCTTTTTTCTTTGGATTGGATGGCGACTCTGATAATCAAAAAATTGCAGTAGATATGTTAGATAAATTTCAACAAAATTAGATTTAATTGGAGGAAGAGGAGTCAGTTAGGAGAGTAGGGGAGCGGGGGAGTAGGGGAGCGGGGGAGTGAGGGAAAAGTAAACATAATAATAATTAATGCGCTATTGTTTAACTAAGAGATAAATCTTTGCAGAAAAGGTAAATCTCATATTTATACTTGCTCTTTCTCTAATATCCAATCTTATTAATTAGCGATAATAAAAATGTGTTCTCTGATAAATTTATCCCTATTCGCTATTCACTATTCCCTGTTCCCTAAAATTTTTATTGTGGGTGTTTAAAAAGACATGATATGAAACTATAATTCCAATGTGCAAATATGCAACGTTCTCACAATCCCCACGCTAAAATATGCAAGCCATATTTTTCCCTCTCCCCTCTTCCCTCTTCCCTCTTCCCTCTTCCTTATTCTTGTAAGTCATAGCAAATACTGCCAAGCTTCATTAAGAACCTGACTTAACAGTTGTCTTTGGGCCATATTTAATAAATTATCGTCCGCAAGAATCTCTGCCTTAAGTTCCTCTATAGACTTTCCTTGAGAACGAGCAACATTAACTATACCAGCCATAGCTACAGCGACAAGTTCATCGTTAACTGGCTGTTGTCGCAAAGCAATTACTTCTCCATCGTTTGTAGGTACAGGATAATTCATATCTACTCCCTTACTGTCTTTGAGATTTTGTCACTACTCTACTGATTGAGGCTAAACTATTTTGTAGGCTTGAACGAAGTTTACCAATTTTAAGATATTCATCTCAAGAGAGAGTAGAAACTTAAAAATATACTACCCAAGGGAAAATTTTTCTTGGGTATACTTAATAATAGAAAATATTGTAAACTTTTATATCTGATTAAAGTTTTATCTAACAACTATAGCATAAATTAAAATATTGTCAATTTTAAGATTAAAAATTAATTCCCAAAAAAACAGATGAAAGAAATTCTCTACCTAGAAGTACCAACGCCAGATACAAAAACTGTTTGTCAATGGTTACAGCATAAATTTCAACCAGGGTTCGGTGATAAAATTCTGACTTCAGATGGTTTTGTTATGAAATTTTCTCAAGATCCTACTCAAGAACTTTCTGTATTTATCTGGTCATTACAACGAACTACTTATCTCAAAGTTTTTGCTCAAGGAAATGTATCTTCAATACAAAAACAATTCACTTCATCTTTGACTAGCAACTTGAGAAAAGAATTTCCTTTAAATTATCCAGAACCTCCCATAATTGACTTATCAAATCAGTCAATTTTTACAGCTTTATCATCTGATTATCCTCTAACTGCAAAATACTTTCAAAAAATGCCTCAAGGGGAATACGATCTTAAACGTTTATACTGGTGGGAAAAACGTTGGCGCGAATCAGTTAAAAATCCTCAAACACCAAAACAAGTAGTGTGGAAAAAGGAGTTAGGAACAAATAATAATTCTGTTGAATATGACCTAATTTACGTTGGTGGTGCTCTGGGAGTTATTCATGCAGCTGTCATGGCAAAATTGGGGTACAAAGTATTATTATTGGAACGTTTGACTTTTGGTAAAATGAATCGAGAGTGGAATATTTCTCGCTCCGAACTACAAAGTTTAATTGACTTGGGTTTATTTACTGCTGCAGAAATAGAAGGTTTAATTGCCAGAGAATATAAAGACGGATTTAACAAATTTTTTGATAGTAATAACCCTGATTTTGCTAAAGCTGCAATTCTTCATACTCCTACAGTTTTAAATGTGGCATTAGATTCAGAAAAAGCGCTCACTTTATGTGGGATAAAACTACAAGAATCAGGAGGAAAAATTGTTGATGAAACAGAATTCATTAAAGCTGAAGTTGAACCAGAAAAAGTTGTAGTTTATACTCAAAACCTATCTAACAAAACTGAACAAACTTTCTCTGGGCGTTTGTTAGTAGATGCTATGGGTACTGCTTCTCCCATCGCTTGGCAGTTAAATGGTAAACGTGCTTTTGATAGTATTTGTCCAACAGTTGGAGCAGTAATTGATGGTGGAATTGAACCGGAAGTTTGGGATTCAAATTATGGAGATGTTCTTAATAGTCATGGCGATATTTCTCGTGGCAGACAATTAATTTGGGAGTTGTTTCCTTGTGCTGGTAATGAGTTAGCAATTTATTTATTTCATTACCATCAAGTTCATCCTAAAAATCCTGGTTCTTTGTTAGAAATGTATGAGGATTTTTTCGCAATTTTGCCAGAATATCGACGGTGTGACATGGATAAATTAGTCTGGAAAAAACCAACCTTTGGTTATATTCCTGGGCATTTTAGTATCAAAGGTAGCGATCGCCAGGTGGCTTTTGACCGTTTAATTTGTATTGGCGATGCTGCTTCTCTCCAATCTCCTTTAGTGTTTACTGGCTTTGGTTCTTTAGTCAGAAACTTACCT
The DNA here is from genome assembly GCF_003838195.1 of Okeania hirsuta. Classification (GTDB taxonomy): domain Bacteria; phylum Cyanobacteriota; class Cyanobacteriia; order Cyanobacteriales; family Microcoleaceae; genus Okeania; species Okeania hirsuta. Next base: position 17,688 of record NZ_RCBY01000100.1, on the reverse strand, counting down.
CGTTTAACCGATCTTCTAAATACTGCTTTAAAATATGATTTACTCAGTGCGAATCACTTAAATCAAATTCGTGCTTATCAAAGTAATATTGCCGTTACTTGGTTATTTTCTAAAGGCATGATGGTACCAACTGGAAAGTTTTTACCTCCCCAAAGAATTAATTCTATATTGAATACATTTTTTGGATTATTAGCAGAGGAACCTCCAGAAGTAGCAGATACTTTTATTAAAGATAGAGCTAATTGGTTTACTTTTACAAGATTAGCTCTAAAAGCAGCTAGACAAAATCCTTATCTTTTATTGTGGATTCTAGATTTTATCAACTTTCAGGAAGTATTACTCTGGACAATAAGCTATATCAATTTCACTTTGTTTAGTTTAATGAATTTCCTATTAGGATGGTTGCCTAGTTTTGCCCGCTGGATTCAACCTTGGTTAGAATCTCGTTATCCTAGTTTATGGTTTTGGATATTAGCTAATAGTTATGCCTTAACTTATAATGTTGGTCAACCAAAAGTGAAATTTACACTACAAAAATCGGCGTTGGTGAATTAGTGTATGATATTAATCGCGCATTACTTAGGAGTCAACCCACTCCTAACCCCTCCCAGGAGGGGAGGGGAAGTCAGTCGAAGATCCTCAGGAGGGAAGAAAGAATCAGAAACCCCGAGTAGAAGGAGAAAGTTTTTTGGTCGCGTAAAGGTCACGGAGTTCTATCGCGCTCTTATCCGTTAGCGTAGCTCCCCCGGAGGGGGAACATGATATCATACCTTGCTTTTCACCAACGCCCAAAAATCTAAACTTAGTATGCAAAATTAGATAAATTTAACGTAAGCATTTCCTGCGGAAAGCGCTTGCATTCAGCTATTAGCAGTCAGCGCTTTCTTCGGAATGCGCTTGCATTCAGCTATTATTAATAACTAATTATTTCTAAGATTTAGTCCGGAGACTTTGGTAGTAACTTTTATTCAAACTCAATTTCAAAGGTTGCTTTTACCTTCCCCAAAATTAATAGCTGACTGCTGAATGTTTACGCAAATATAGCAATTCCCAAAAAGAGTGAGGTACAAAATTTGTTTGTTGCGTGGGAGTAGGTAGGGACATTGCCTGCAACGTCCGTAGTCCCGAGGAAATAGAAAAGAAGAAAAACAACTTTACCTCAGTAACTTGATAAACACTATATTATACCAATTCCCAAAAATAATGCTATACTTCATGAGAACTTCAGTTATTAGGTAATTAACTTATGTCGAATAACCTTTTTACTACTTTGAGGTAAGTTAATGTTAATTATTCTTATGTTTAATTCTCCCTGTAGGGAAGTTGCATCCAACTTCCCTACCCACTCACCTACTCCCCTACTATGTGAAAATATAGAAAAGTTTTTGAGAAATGGTATTATTTGATTGCTAATTAACAACACAATCATCTCAAAATCAAATTTATGGATATGGTAAAGGGTTGAAAATAATTGGAAAATACATCTATTTGGGTGCATCTCACATTTGCAAAAATACTTTTTTCCTATATATTCCCTATTCCCTGTTGCCTGTTGCCTAAAAGCGATAAATTTTTGGCTTTATTCTTGCATTGAGATGCACCCATCTATTTTTACCCAACTTCACTCCATAGATTAGAACTAAAAATCTCAAACAATTATGCGGTTAGATTTAGAAGGATTAGAAATTACAAAGGGTGAACTTAAACATCTAAGTGGAGTAAGTTTAGGTAAAATATTGCTGCCGCCCACCAAAACTAAATATTTAATAGAAGGTTTGAAAAGTTTACTAATAGCTTTGCTTTTATTAGTTAGTTACTGGATGGTAGTAAAAATCTTAAATCAACACCATTTATTATTAATAGTTACTTATGTAAGTATGGCAATAGGATTATTTTTAGAAGATATCTATAAAATATTTATGACTCGTAAAAATCAACCTCTGATTAAATTGTTTGAGGATGTAGATAAATATAATTCGATTATTCAAGCGATTGTTATTAATGACAGAATTGAAGCCGCTGGGAACCCCCAAGTTCAATTAAGTAATCGCACTAAAATTATAGAAGCTCTACAACTAATTAGAGAAGATTTAATTAGAGCTTTGAAAACCGAGCGAATTATCCGGGAAAATCAGAAATTTGTTAATAAAAATACAGACTTATTTACCTTTAATTTTAATACTTTGACAGCTTTGCAAATTAATGACAAAGCTAGCGAACATGGAAAATTACTTAACGAAGCTTTAGAAATAGCAATTGAAGTTAGGGAAGAGATGAAAAAATTACAAAACGAACATTTGCTCAACTAAGGGACTTACAAGTAAAAAGCTGGTTTTTCCCCATCACTCTAATTATTTTGCCTTTCTCTAGTAATTTTAAAGATACTAACTGATAGCTTTAGGCTTAAGCAAACAATTAATTATTTGTCAACGATCTGGCACATACTTTCTTGATTTTTGTTGCATAATTGTTCTGCTCTAACTAAGAATACTTATAGAACCCATTTGGTATCTTTGTCCGCAATTAAGTTTTTTTTACCAGGATTCAGGAATCATGATATGTAGAAAAGGAATAGGGGAAAAAGGTAAAAAAATACTCCCTACCTCCCTATATTCTCACCTCCTCATAGCTTCAATGATCGATTACTAATCTATACCAAAAAGGCAGTAAATTTGTCAGAAGTAGTAGCCCCAAAATTAGTCATAACCTACTAATTTGTAAATGCTGATCGAAGTCGTCTACTAACTGATATATAACCCCTAGCTACAGTCTTAATATATTTATACCTGATTTTTTGGAGTTGCAAATTATGGAATGATATTACCAAAAATTAGTTTATACTTTAACTAAAAAAACCTAATATTAATCATTCTAGCAATTGACTAATCCAAAATCAAATTCAATCAAAAATCTAAAATAATTTGTCACTGTACAACGCTGATTTTTTATAGTTTTGTCAACAGACAAGAAATTAATCAAAAAAATTCAACAACATCCCTATGGGATTATATTTCAAAGTATAGAGTACTCAGGGACATTATATCTTCAAGAGAAGCTTAAAAATACTTAAAAATATGCATAGGAGTGTTGAGACATTTGAGTTAGGTGAGTCATGCAAGTACCCATCAGAAAATAAACTACCATCATTGCAGCAGCAGATGTAGCAACTAAAATACCAGCTAGCATTAGGGAAAATTCTCGATGATTGAATGATTCCTGCATGAGATGCAGAGACCAAGCCACTAAGGCCACATCAAGTATTAGAATAGTGAATAACATAAGTTACATTTTGTAACAGTCCCTCTATTTTAACAACATTTCTTAAAAAAACACCCTAATTTTTTTTTTTACTAAAAAAATATAAAAGTAACCTTAACCATGTCTCACAGGAACTTGATGATTAGCCAAATAATCCTTAATTTCCGACACGCTTAGTTGACCATAATGAAGTAACGAAGCAAGTAAAGCAGCTTCTGCTCTACCCTCAGTTAAAGCCTCAAAAATGTGCTGAAAGTTACCCGCACCACCAGAAGCAACCACTGGAATTTGAACATTCTCTGCTATAGCTCTAGTGAGCGCTAAATCATAACCAGCTTGGGTTCCATCAGCATCCATACTTGTAACAAGAAGCTCTCCTGCACCTCTTTTCTCCACTTCCAACGCCCAAGATATTGCATCTTTGCCAGTATTTTCTCGTCCACCCCGAACATAAACGTCCCATCCTAATTTATCTGGGTCTTGACGACGACGAGCATCAATAGCTACTACAATACACTGATTCCCAAAGCGGTCACTTGCCCGATCAATCAAGTCAGGATTACGCACCGCTGCTGAATTTATACTGACTTTATCTGCACCTGCTCTTAATAAATCTTTAATATTTTCTAAGGATTGGATACCACCACCAACTGTTAGAGGTATAAAAACCTGCTCTGCAGTCCTATAGACCACATCTATTATGGTACCTCGGTCTTCGTGAGTAGCAGTAATATCAAGAAATACCAATTCATCAGCACCAGCATCATTATATACTTGGGCTAGTTCTACAGGGTCTCCAGCATCTTGAAGATCAACAAAGTTGACACCTTTAACTACTCGACCTGCATTAACATCAAGACAAGGTAAAATTCTTTTGGCCAGCATAGAAATAAGTTAGTTATAAAGGAAGGAAGAAGAAAGAAGGAAGAAGAAAGAAGAAAGAAGTAAAGAAGAAAGAAGGAAGAAGGAAGAAGGCTTTAGTTATCTAGGAGAGAAGGAAGAAGAAAGAAGGAAGAAGAAAGAAGAAAGAAGTAAAGAAGAAAGAAGGAAGAAGTAAATAATAAATAACAAAGAAGAAAGAAGGAAGAAGAGAAAGTTTTTTTATCAAAATAATTGGGTTGCACAATCCCACCTTTTAAGGCGAAATGTTTTTGGAGTCTTGCTCAAATCCCAGTTACAAAAAACAACTTCTGACTTCCCCTCCTGGGAGGGGTTTGGGGTGGGTTGACTTCTAACTTCTGACTTCGTTAAGTTAATCCTTCAATCACAGGATGGTAATAAAAAGCTAATCCCAAAACGGCATAAGCTGCTAATAATAAAGCTCCTTCTAACCAATCAGAACGACCATCAGAACTTACAGAATTAGCAATTAATACTGCTACTACTACTGCTACTAATTCAAAAGGATTAAAATTCAAATCCATTGGTTGACCCAGTAACAAACCCGCCAAAATTAACACTGGTGCTACAAATAAAGCAATCTGTAAACTAGAACCTACTGCCACTGAAACAGACAAATCCATTTTATTTTTCATCGCAACAGTAACTGCCGTAGCGTGTTCGGCAGCATTACCAATAATTGGAACTACAATTACACCAGTAAATAAAGTAGTTAATCCCAAAGTTTCTGTAGCTTCTTCGAGAGAATCAACCAATAATTCTGATTCAAATGCTACGGCTAAAGTTGCTACTAATAGTACAGAAATCCACAGTAATAAATTAGGTTTATGCTCAGATTTTTCTTCTGATTCAGTATTAGAATCTGATTCTTCTGGTTCATTACCTGCCACACCAACTTCATATAAATAAGAGTGAGTCTTCATGGAAAATAATAAGGTGAGTATATAAACAGCAATTAAAACTATTGCTACTGCACCCGACAGATTTTGCATCGTATTTTCACTAATACCATCAGAAGTAGCATTTACCGCTGTTGGAACTAAAATTGCAATTACAGCTAAGTTCATTGCTGAAGCATTTAAACGAGCTACTACGGACTGAAATTTTTGTTCTTTGAAACGTAGCCCTCCTAAAAACATTGATAAACCCATTACTAACAATAAGTTACCAATAATAGAACCTGTAATACTCGCCTTAACTACGCTTACTAACCCAGCATTTAGAGCAATAATACCAATAATTAATTCTGTAGCATTTCCGAATGTAGCATTCAATAATCCACCTAAGTTAGGACCAAGAACAACAGCAATTTCTTCTGTCGCTGTACCCATCCAACCTGCTAAAGGAATAATTGCTATAGCAGATGTAATAAAGATAGCTGATGAACCCCATTCTAGGAAATTACCTGCAATTGAAATTGGAATAAATACTAATAAAATTGAAAGGATTGTTTTTGTATTTAGCATAAGGTGTAAATTACCAGTTTAGTGAATCAGAAATTAGGTAAAAATCAATCAATAGGGTTGGCTGAAAAGTATTTTGCTGGTGGGTATAATTTAGGGTTAAGAACTCAGGGGTTAGAAATCAGGATAAATACGAAAAACCCAAGCAAGAGATAGAAAAAATAGCCTATTTTTTTGGATATCCTAAACTGATTATAGCAAATTAGTAGTTGAAATGAGTTTAAACTCTTAAATAGCATAGGATTCAACCAAATAAAAATCCATTTTTCTGAGAATTGCTTTTTTGTATTCTCATAATCCTTGCGTAAAATTCTACCTCAATAATTTATCAATTCAAACCTGACAGAGCAATATAATCTCGATATCTTTCCAGTTTAGCTGATAGTTTTTGGCGGACTTGAAAATACATTTTTTGGTATACAGCACGAGTTGCCATTTCTTAGGAGTCAGGAGTCAGAATGAATAGCTTTAATACCGATTTTGAGGTAGGAAATTCTCTTTTTTGTCAAAGGGACATTTCCTTAACTTATCTTTATAATCGCACTTATTATTCGTAACATTCTTTTTTCAAATTGGTATTATACCAATAACGATTAAACCAATAAAGTATACTGATAAAAATACCTAAAAAATTAGATAACCAAGTTGATCTTCAGTCTTATATGTGTCAGGAAATTAGCTATGTATATTGGTGAACGAAAACTGATTTATTTAACGAAAAATTAATATTTTCCAACACATTTTACTTAGACAAATAAGCCTGTTAAAAATAGTGGGATAGGTTCATTCTATAATTACTTCAATATTCAATTTCCCCTACTGCTCTACTCCCCACTCACAACTTTATAATAAGTAGGGTTTGCGCTCAAAAGTCTTTTAGTAGGGCTAGGAGACAGGAGACAGGAGACAGGAGACAGGAGACAGGAGTAAGAATTGTCCCAAGATTGTTCTACCATAGTCAGCCCAAAATACTAGCTTTTTGTAGCTCTAGGCATCAAAAAGCTGGCACTTTTTTGAACCCCAAAAAGGCTAATACCTTTATTTATCAATACTTTGAGAATTAATCAGCAAGCCCTAAGTATTCAACCGAATTTGATATTACTGTAGCAATCAACAGAAAATACTATTACTATTAAACATCTGGTGATATAGTCATTTAACCTTAGATTGAGACAAAGCTTTCTTGCTATGAGGGAGTTTCAGACAAAAAAACGTCTCATTTTTAAGTTAAACTACTATAATCAAAAATCAAATCAATTATCGCCCATAAATCATCAATTATTTCTCCCTACTCCCTCTTTTCAGCAGAGGTCTATTAATAAACAAAAATTAACCAAGGTCCACACCTAAAAATCTGTCTAGAAGTTTAGCTCGCCAGACATAACGTAATAATATACACCACACTAAAGCCACCCAACTAATCACAACATAATCATGGGCACTTAGTAAAGATAATTCAAAAAATTGACGTAGAGGTGGAACAGCTAAAATTACAACATAGATTCCTAGCAAGGCCAACGCAACTAGGGAATAACGCCAGTCTCTACTCAAAGGTTCTCCACCAACCCAAACCCTATTGGGGGGCTTAAGAAAAGGCACCAAGAGTAGACCACACAAAACCATAATAGTTACTAAGGCACTGCGAGGAACAGAAAGAAGCTGATTACTAATAACTACACTATTATCTATCAGATTATTTTCCTCAATAGATTCCAACACTGTCACAACTAAGTAACCCAAATAAACACCCAAAGCAACAAGAGTAAGACTCAAAGTAGCAGGTAAAGTAAAGTGGAGTAGCGATCGCACCAAACTACGACGAGGCAACATTCCCGACTTTGCCCACAGAGGAATACAAAAACTAGGAAAACCCACCGATATAAGAGTAACAACCGCACTATGCTTATTTAATAGTGGAAAAGTCCCACCAACAAATCCTGTAGCAAAAATCAATAAGGTGACACAAAACACCCTAATCATAAAAAGTTTCAGTACATCCTGTATACCATTACGAATGCGTTGTCCTTCCAGAAAAGTATGAGGCAAAGACCCAAAAGAATTTTTCAGCAAAACAATATCCGCCACACTACGAGTGGCCTTACTACCACCCTCCATAGCGATCGCCAAATTTGCCTCTTTCAAAGACAGAACATCATTAACCCCATCTCCAATCATCGCTACATAATGACCCTGCTCCTTAAAACTGCGAATTAGTTTAGCTTTCTGCTCTGGAGTAACACGGCCAAAAATTGTATTAGCTTCAGCAGCTTGGATAAACTGGGCTTCATCTAGTTCGGCCAACTCCGCCCCAGAAATAACTTGAATATCCGAGCCAAGTCCAGCTTGTAAGGCCAAAGTAGCCACCGTCTGAGGATTATCTCCTGAAATTACCTTTACCTCTATTCCAGCTTCAGAAAAACCATGTATCGTTTCACGAGCTTCTGGCCTTAGTTCATCTTTAAAGCTAATAATTCCCAGAGGAGTTAATTCGGTAGGTAGTTGTGGCTTTTCCAAATCATTATTCAAGCTATTAATATTTGGGCTGTGAGTAAATAAAAGGACTCGAAGACCCTGTTGAGCTAATTCTTGAATTTGCTGAGTAACTTCTGTACTTAAAGGTGTAACTGTCGCTAATACTTCTGGGGCACCAAGAATGTATGTTCCAGAATCTGAATTTTTTTGACCTTCAAAACTCATACCGCTCCATTTACGAGCTGAAGTAAAAGGAATTTCCGCAATTAGCTCCAGTCGATGTCCAGAGCAAACTTCTTCTACAGCTTCAATAGTTTGATTTTTAGCAGTGGTACTAGCCGCATAATCACCCAATAAATGTCGTAACTTAACTTCATTAATTCCTATAGGATAGACAGTCTGTAAACGAATTCGGTTAGCTGTTAATGTGCCAGTTTTGTCCAAGCATAAAACATCTACATTACTCAATGATTCCACAGCATTAGCTTGCTGAATCAGAACTTCCTGCCCCACCATTTTGACTGCACCCAGGGCATAAGCAAGAGTAATGGCCAAATAAAGACCACTTGGTACTAGGCCAGCAATTACTGCAGCATATTGTACGCTGTCAGCAAATGTATAAATCCTGATAAACCAGTTAATGGCAACAAGTATCCACAGGAAGCATGACAAGAGTAGAAATACTCTAATTACCAAGTTAATTTCTTGTTGAAGGGGGGTGTAAATTTGACGGAATGCTCTGGCACTAACTGTTAATTGATAGGCCAAACTTTCGGTTCCTACTTTTTGAGCTTCATAACAAGCAGTACCACTAACACAAAAACTAGCAGAATAAACTGGTTGTCCTACTTGTTTCGGAATTAGGTCCGATTCTCCAGTTAGTAGTGATTCGTCCACTTCAATTCGGCCTTCTCCTACTACTTGGCCATCGACCACTATTTGATCTCCAGCTTGGGCAACTAATATATCCCCGACTACGATTTCACTGGGATCAATGTTTTGTTGTTTACTTTCTCGAATAACGGTAGCTAATGGTCTTGTTAATAAAGCAATTTGATCTAATTTTTGTTTAGCCCATATTTCTTGGCAAACACTAACTATAACGCCACCTAAAATAACCACAATTACAAGGAAAGCATCCCCATAACGAGAAAGAAAGATTAAAACGACACTAATAGTTAAGAAAACAGCATTGATAAAAGTAAATAAGTTTTCCTTTAATATCTGGCTATAGGAACGACTTGTATGTAATTTGACCTGATTTCCTAGACCTGCAGTACGACGAGCAATAACTTCATTTTCTGTAAGTCCTTGAGTAATTGAGGTCTGGTTGATATCTTGGCGATCAATCATGGCATTTGTGCTAAATATCTCAGAAAAAATTATGTGTTGACAGTTTCAGCAAAAGTTTTTGATATTCATCGGACTTACGCACCTGCAACGTATTTTCGTCCGAAACAAAGCAATCTCAAATCCTAGTTTTTCGTACCTCATGGGTAACATCACGTCCGCTTGAATACTTACACTTTGGAGGAAAAAAAGCAGAAGGCAGAAGGAAAAGAAAAGTTTAAAGGGAGAAGGTTTTTTATCGTTAATTATCCGGACATGATATAAGTTCTGATTCAATATAATGGCCTTTTGAGGACAATAAATTAACTGAAGTTGGTATCAACTCAAATTATCGCTTTTACCATTTTCTAATGATTTGACATTAACTGGTATAGTAAGAAACAGACAACAAGTAAAAGCTGTGAAACACCCTAAAAAGTTAGCATTTTTGCTTCATCTAGGAAGACTCCAAAACCACACCCCATCATCGCATTGGAGATAGAGGTCGGAACAAAGCACCACCAGGTCGTATCTGAATAGCAAATCTAGCACCCCTCGGTATAGTAGAGAACAGACAACAGGCAAAAGCTGTGAAACACCCTAAAAGGTTAGCATTTTTGCTTCATCTAGGAAGACTCCAAAACTTCACCTCATTATTAGCTTTGGAGACAGAAGTTTGATGACATGATAAATTAATATTACTAATTTATAGAGAATGGTAAGTAAAATTAAGTTTTATAACTACAGTCTTGCTTTTTAACTAAGTTAGACTTTATGATACAAATCACAAACATAACTATTAAATCTTTTTTAACTCTGCAAGTAAGCTCTCAACATTATATTAAACTGACAAAAATCTCACCTACTAAAATTAAGGTAAAGAAAGTGAGAAATTTGTAGCTTTTAATTAAAGAGCTTGGACAACTAATCAAGAGCATCTAAACATAATCTGCCTTTCATTAACTCTGCAAAAATTGCTAAAACGTAGAAAATGTAATTGAAATTATTGAAATTAAAGTAAATCAACTTGGATTTAGAATTGAACAACCGTATTCAATGTTTGAAAAAAATTCTAGACCTAGCAGTTTCGTCAGAGTAAGACGAAGACAATAATTTATTATTGAAAATGGAGAATGCGATCGCATGGTTTCCTCATTTGAAAAGAAATTGAATCAACTTAACGACTCTGTTGTAGAAGTATCATTGTCTGAAACAACCAAAGACCGTACAACTTCTGTAGCACCTTCTAACACTGCTACAGGAATTTATGTAACTATCCACGGTCACTTCTATCAACCACCAAGAGAAAATCCTTACCTAGACGCTATCGAACGTCAACCTAGTGCAGCTCCAAACCATGACTGGAATGAGCGAATTTTACACGAATGCTATCGCCCCAATGCTTTTGCCAGAATCTTAAGCGAACGAGGAGAATTGGTGGGGATCGCCAATAACTTTGAATATCTGAGCTTCAATATCGGTCCAACCTTAATGAGTTGGTTAGAGCGTCACGATATGGAAGTCTATCAAAAAATTATCGAGGCAGACCGCAAAAGTTGCCAACGACTAGATGGACATGGCAATGCGATCGCCCAAGCATACAACCATATCATCTTGCCCCTAGCCAATGAACGAGATAAATACACTCAAATTCGGTGGGGTAAAGAAGACTTCCGCTCCAGGTTTGGTCGCGATCCCGAAGGAATGTGGCTAGCAGAAACAGCGGTTGACTATCCTACCCTAGAAGTGTTAGTCGCAGAAGGGATTCGTTTTATTATCTTAGCACCTTCCCAAGCAGAACGTTGTCGCCCCTTCCCAAACTCAGAAAACGAAAATCCTGAATGGATAGAAGTAGGTGGCAGTCAAATTGACCCCACCCAACCTTATCGTTGTTTCTTACCAAATAACAGCGATAACTCCACAGAAATTCCATACATTGACATCTTCTTCTATGATGGTCCAATATCAAGAGATATGGGCTTCAACGATGTCCTAAATAGTTCCCATAACTTTGCCGGACGATTAGGCCAAGCTGTGCGGGGAGACCACCGACCCTCCCAATTGATTTCTGTTGCCACTGACGGCGAAACATTCGGTCATCACAAAGGTGGTACAGAAAAATGCCTTGCCTATGCCTTCTTAGGAGAATTTCCTCAGCGTGACTGGAAAGTAACCAACTTTGCTCATTATCTCAGCATTAGTTCCCCTACTTGGGAAGTTGTTTTAAAACCAGTAACAGCTTGGAGCTGTTCTCATGGTGTTGACCGTTGGCAAGATGATTGTGGTTGCGGTGGTGGAGGCACCTGGAATCAAAAATGGCGCAGACCATTGCGAGATTCACTCAATTGGCTACGGGATCAATTTGTAGAGATTTACGAAGATTTGGGTCGTCACTTCTTCAACGATGTTTGGGCAGCACGAGATGAATACATTAAAGTAATTCTCGACCGCTCTATTACTAACATTAATAATTTCTTTTCCAAGCATCAAAGTCACGACTTAACAGAAATAGAAAAAGTAGATGCTTTGCGTTTACTAGAAATGCAAAGACATTCACTATTAATGTTTACAAGTTGTGGCTGGTTTTTTGATGAAATATCCCGACCAGAAGGCACTCAAATTTTACGTTATGCAGCTAGGGCAATAGAATTAGCAGAGGATGTATCAGGGATACAGCTAGAACTTGAAAAAGAATTTATCGGGCGACTTGCTTTTGCCCCCAGTAATGTAGAGTTGTTCAAAACAGGTGATGAAGTTTATCGGCAATTAGTTGCTACAGCTAAAATTAGTTTAGAGCAAGTAGCAGCTCACTACGCCATTAATTCTTTGTTTACTACTTATACTCGCGAACAGCGAATTTACTGCTATAACGCCAAGCAACATGATTATCAAATGCGACGCATGGGTAATCTAAGTCTAGCAGTTGGTCAGTTAGAGCTAGTTTCAGAAATTACGCTAGAATGTAAGAATTTTGTTTTTGCTGTACTGCATTTGGGAGGATGGGATTTCCATTGCTGTATTCGCCCCTTTAGCGGACAAATAGTTTATAATAAACTGAAACAAAAGCTATTTGATGCTTTGCAAGAAGCTAGTATAGCAAATGTGATTATGACTATGAGCGAGTTATTTGGCGAACGTTCATTTAGCCTGAAGGATCTATTTGCAGAGGAACGTCAACGAATAATGGGGCTACTTAGTCAGGAAACTCTCAATCGCCTGGATCAATTGTATAGTCAGGTGTACCGAGATAATTATAGCATAATGATGGCTTTCCACCGAGATAATTTACCTGTACCCCAAGAGTTACAGGTAGCTGCCGAAGTGGCATTAGGTCATAAGTTCTTAACAAGTGTACGGGGGTTAGAAGCGGAAAGTAGTGATGGAAAATTGAGCCAGAATCATTTGGCTGATTTAGAAGCTCTTGCTACTGAAGTAGGTCAACAGCAATGTCGGTTCTACAACCTGGAAGTTAAAGAAGCTTTAGAAAGGTTAATAGTTAGTTCACTCCGGCATATTTTGCATGACAATGAACATTATAATGTAGAGCAAGATATCTACAACTTAGAGCGAATTATTGAAGTAGGTGATCGATTAAATCTAGGTTTATCATTAATTAATGCTCAGGAGATATATTTCCAATCTCTGGAGAATCATATTGTACCTCTGTGTTTAGGTTATATTCAAAGGAAAAATCATAGTGAAATACAAACTAATGGTGTAGAGGTAGGAGAAACTTGGGAATTGCCTCAAATTAGCAAGTTATTACAATTAGGTAAGAAGCTGGCCATTGATGTGGATCAATGGCTGAATCAATTGTATTAATATCGTTTCTTTTTCACAGTAGAACTAAACTCTCTCCTTTTTCGGCTAAGGTGTGCATTAGTCGCATCTTTCTTAACATCTCGATTGATTTTGTTATGTTAGGTGCAAAAGCTGATTAGGAGGGAGTTTTGGACAATAAATAACCCGAAATCCTCTCTATAGCTAAAACTGGAGCGTTGCATCATCATGGGATGATTTTGATATCTGTCAAAAAATTTGTTTTAACCTATCAACATTTTCAGATAGGTGCAAATGTGATTCTCTTCCCGCAATTATGCAATGCCAACGATCAAAGGAGTCATTCATATCTGGCAGTGAAGAAAGCAAAGCATTAGACGGGCAGTATTCAAACCAGTGACCTAAGACGTCATCCATAATAGGTGTATTTACAGCACTTTCGAGGATAGTGAGGTACAGTAACAGTAATGATTGAATCAGTCAAATAATGTCTCATAGGCGATCACTAAAGTCAAAATCAGAACTTAGTGATTTGGCCAAAATTAAATTTTGATCAATTATTAAAAATCTCATTTCTGTTCCTATATATGAAAGCTTATTCTCTCGATCTGAGAAAAAAAATTATGGAAACTTATTTGAATCAAAAAAGCTCAATTCGTCAACTGGCTGTTCGTTTTCAAGTAGCGAAAAGTTTTGTGCAAAAACTAATCAACAGATATACGTATGGCAGGTCATATAGATGCAAAATCTGATCGTCCAGGTCCAGGTCATAAATTAAAAGGTTCTCAAGAATTAATCTCAAAATTAGTTCCAGAAAAACCAGATGCTACTTTCAGAGAGTTATGTTCTAAAATTCAAGCTAAAACAGGAATAACTTTCAACAATTAATAATTAATAATTAATAATTACCTCTCCTTGAAAACAAGAGGATTGACTAATCATGAAAAATTTTTTTCTTTTTTCCCCTGAAAAGGGGAGGCGCATACCCACAATTTCTCGGTAAAAATGTTTTTCAAGTTTTTATGGACAATTTACCAGCTCATCAAGTTGAGGAAATCAGAAATATAATTGAAGAAGCTCCGAATAAAAGTGCTATATCTTTCTCCATATTCTCCTGAATTTAACCCAATTGAAAATTGTTGGTCAAAAATTAAAGAATATTTGCGAGGGGTTGCGGCTCGTACTAGAGATGATGCTCGAAATAGCATTAATTAATGGAAGCAATTGAGCAAGTGACTTTAACTGATATGAGAAATTGGTTCACTCATTGCTGTTACTGTACCTCACCATCCTCAAAAGTGCTGTAAATTGTGCCTTTAGTGTAACAAATACAAAACTTCTCAAGCTGTTGCTGGCTGAAATCAAAAAAAGTCCACCTCAAACAAGAAGTGGATTTATTTTTTTTGTATTTGATGAAATTGAAATTAGGATGCTACATAGTATTCTTGGGGTTGCACATTAAAGAATGATAATAGATTTTAAACTGTACATATATTGAGGAAAGAATTATCCAAAAATATCTACTTTCGGATTTTATCATCCCTGATTGTGCAACGCCGTATTCTTCCTTAATATTTCAACAATGGAAATTGAAAACACACTAAGGATATAACCAAAATTAAAACAATTGTCCAAGGAGCAAAAATAATACTCAAAAATAGACAAAGTAATGCTATCCCTGCTGTGACTATTTTGACAATCTCTTCAGTAGTATTGACATAAACATAAACGGCAAAGAAACAAATGATGAGACTCATCAATGAAGTCGAAATCATTACAACTACCTCAAATAATAGTAGTACGTTCCTTCGGGATAGATGATTTTGCTGAACTTACTAAAAGTAACCCATGCAAGATTGAAGCTTTATCTAGAACCTTGTTGAAGATAGGTATTTAAGTAAGTTTTTCTTTTTAGCTAATATTTCTAGCCCCTACTTCCGTCTTCCTCAAGCTCTTGGTTAATCAGCCAATCTACACTGTGGGGAAGATGAACGATGGATTTTGTTATTCAATCTAGTATAGCTTTTTATTAAAGCATTGTCAAGAAAATAAATATTTATAGCAGGGAGTAGGGAGTAGGGAGTAGGGGAGATTGAAGTAATTATATAACCTGACTCTATATGACTCCTAAAAATCCCCTAGCTATTTGTAGTAAACATTGATCACACTTGGTATTATACCAATCAGATCAAATCAAGATTGTATCCAGGATTTAAACAACTATGGGGTTATTGACTGTAAAGGCACTGGCCACAATTTTAACATCAGAGTTATCTTCGATAATATCGGCGAGACTAACGTTATCAAGATTCTTATCGATAATGCCTTCAAGTTCCTTGAGATACGGATCATTTTTAACATAAAAGCGATCGCCATCCCGTAAATTAGTGAATTGCTTGATGATGATGGCACTGATTGTCTCACCAACCACTCCACCATTAATATCCTGTTCGGCTAATCCACCAATCCAGAGATCCACATCATCAATAGAATCATACACCGATGCAAACTTAGCAGCAAGCTCGCTGTTTCCTCCTGTTAATTCATCAAAGTCTGTATAAGAGGATAAACCGATAGCATTACGAACTGTATTAATATCAGCTACACCATTCTCCCGTCCCCGTTGAATATTGAGAGAGGCTAAGTCAAAACCACCAGCCCCAGGAGGACCAAACAAGAAGTTACGAACATCATCAATCAGGAAATTATCAACTGCTTGAGCTTGTTGGGATTCTAACCCTTTCAATAAAGAATCAACTCCATCCTCCATAATTTTGCTAGGTTGAAAGAAAGCATCTCGTAGAGCAACGGCTTCATAGCTTCCATCCTCTTCCACTTGTAAGAGTTGAGGTGAAAGCATGGTATGACCAAAGCGGAAAACACCAGTGGAGAATTCAGTGAAAATACCCGGTTCAAGGGTTTCATCATAACCCGTATACTCACCAAGAGCATCCTTTCCTAAGAGCAAGGGTAAAAATTCATTATAGGTAATGGTCTGAATTTTTGCCCCAACTAAACGACGAGCTGATTCATAGATAAAGTCACCACGGCTTAACCCAGACTCTTCAAACAGTTCATTCAGTTTGTCTGCTTTACTTCCGTTTCCATTGTCTAAAACATCAGTAATTTCATCTGCCAAGCGGTTATGTTCTCTAACAAACAGGGTGTGAACAGAAATTAAGCCTAATTGTTCATTAACACGGATATCTCCGGCAAGAAAGTTACCATCACTATCAGTAGGCAGTAAAATCTCCCCATCAGGACCGATGCTGGTGGCTAGTTTTCCAGTGCCATCATCAGCTCTCAAAGAAAGGGCTGTTGCTTCATCGGAACCATAAACCATAGAACCATCAAGAAACGCCGTAATTTCGTTAATCTGTTCACGGGGGTTTGTGGTGCCAGTGGCAGGATCGAAAATAGAACGGGTTAAGGGGATGGTTTGAGTTCCTGTTCCAAAAGGATCAAAATCTGGATCGCCTGTAGGAACTTGAATAGGAAATGAGTCCCCTGAAGAATCGGCTTCCGTTAAATCGATGTCATGATCGATAAATTGTCCCCACTGCCAAAACCAGTCAGAAAGTTTAAAGTCGTTGACAATAGATTCTTCTCCTTGATCGGCGATCGCATTACTGACTGCCCGCGCACTAGGAAGTTCAAGGGGCGTAGTTAGTCCACCACCTCTTGGTTCAGATAATCCATCTTCGTAAGCTTCAGGACCTAAGCGTAATAATTGAGTGTATCGAGTGCCTTTTTCTGTTGCACTACCAAATTCAGGGTTTTGAAGATTATTATTTAAACCATTAATAGTGCGAAAGGTATTTTCGCCAATAACATCATCCCAGAGCAAATCATAGGTATTCCCTGAAAAAGTACCATCCCCTGAAGTGACTTGGATATAATAAGTCCCTGCTTTGTCAACAGTAAAATCAATTATTTCATTATCATCTAGAGAATCTGAAGAGGCAATTTCATTTCCTGTTGAATCAAGGAGAAATAAATCAAGATTCCCTTCATTATGGTTAAAGGTTAACTCGACAAAGATATCTAAAGAGCCTTCTGTGGCTTCAATTTTATAAAGGTCATCATCTAAAGCCACTCCCAGCCCATTAATGTCGCTCAGAAGAGTCTGTTCATTCTCCGAAAAATCAAAAGCTTGTTGGATACGATTATTTTTTTCGTAATTATCGTCCATTTTTGCACCCTATAATAATGTTGATTGACATCGCCAAAATTATATATCACATTCTATAGAATTTGCGTAGCATTCCATAGAATGTGATATACAATACTAAGCGTGAAAAAAGAATGTTACAAATAGTCAGAGAAATAAAAAGACAAATGCAGGATATGTCCTTTGACAAAGCGGTCCTTAGCGCAGTTTCCCGTAGGGTGGGATGGCGATCTTCGGAGCGGCTCTGTCACTCTTAGGGTCTCCTCGCCATATCCAATCGACCAAGAGAGCGGTGCGACCCCGCGACGACGCCAG
>NZ_RCBY01000010.1 GCF_003838195.1 Okeania hirsuta | reverse complement strand
TAAATTTCTTGGCGGATGATATGGTTCGCCAAGCCAAGGATTTAAATCCTTGGCTAATAGTTTAAGTCATCTTAAGATGACTCTTGAGGAGTATGCCATCTTTTTTATCTTTTTATATTGTGGTTAATCAGTAGAACTTGATATGACAAGAACAATGCTTGAGACCCATATTTTCCTCAGACTTTTCACCTACCACCTAATACCTACCACCTACAACCTTCTTTATTCTTTAGCCTTAGCCTCCAAATTTTCCAAACGACTTTTCAATTCCTGATTTTCCTTTTTAATCTTATCAAATTCCTGACGTAACTGTTTCAAAGCCTTATCAGAACCAATATTTTTCTGCACTCTCTGTACCGCTTCCTCAGCTCGACGACGTACTCGACCATCAGTAGTTTGATCGACTATACTCTGCAAAATTGAAATCGCTGTAGCAGTTTCCATTTGCGACAAAGCAGCTACTACAGACATCTGAGTTAAGAAAAAATTTTCCCGTGATAATTCCGTTAGTCGTTGCAAAATACGTTCCAAATTAACAGGAGACTGAGCAGTAGAAATTGTCCCTAGAGACCGAATAGCACTCAAACGTAACGTCTGCGGTACGCCAAGAACAGTATATTTCAAAATCAGATTTAGAGCAGTTTCAGAAGTCTTCATCTTACTCAACGCTGATATAGCAGCAGAACGCACGACCTCATTCCAACCCCGTTTTTCTGCCAATACCCACTTCAACAATTTAATTACCTTTTCCTGAGTTGGCTTTTGATCGGAGTTAGCATTGGCAGCAGCAATATCCCCAATTCCAGACACAGCAGCAGCTTCTACATAATAACTAGCATCGCCATTTTTCACTATAGATTTTAGTTGCTGATAACTTTTATTGGTTTTTATTTGTGTTAGTGCTTCCACCACAGCACGACGCACGCGAGCATCTTCGTCGTTTAAACCTGTAACCAAACTATCAAAGACCTGGTCTAGTTGAATTTTTGCCAGTTGCTTCACTACTTCAACACGCACGCCCCAAAAAGATTCCTCTATCAGCGCTTTTGATAATACTTTCACAACTTCTAAACCACCCTTTTTCACCAACGCTTCGGCAGCATAAATACGAGATATAGGGTCTGGATCGAATTGTAATTGTGCTTTTAGCTCCGCCAATGGATATGCCAATTTCACTGTTTTGAGATAGTTATTACCAACATCAAAGCTGATAAATTTTGGTTTTTCTGCCAGGGGAAAATAAAAGGTTTGTTCCTGCTCATGTATTCGTACAGTAAAAGTTGTCAATTCTGGCTTTTCTTCTTTGAGATAACCGAAAGCAATAGGAATTTTTAGGTCAAATAATTCTTTACTTGAATCCCCATTTTTATCATTATTTACCAGAGTTTGTTTAACTGTTACTTTAGCTAATTTACTATCACCATCCCAAACATAATTAACCTGATAATCAGGATGACCGCCCCGAAAAACATATTGGTCAAATAAGAATAATAAATTCCGTCCTGTTGTCTGTTCAATTGCTCTTAATAAATCGATAGTTTCCACCGTTTTATGAGCATTATTTTCCACAAAAGTATGAATAGCTTTTGTAAATAATTCATCTCCTAATTCAGTTTTAATCATGTGATAAACACAAGCAGCTTTTTCATAAAGATGACGGTCATAAAGCTCTATTGCTTCCCGATAAACATTAGTAACAATCGGACGACGATAGCGAGACTTATCCTCAGCAATATAACTTCGAGCTTCTTTCAATCGATAATAAGCAGCATCATCTTGACCATATTCATGCTCTGTCCATAATACTTCTGAATAGGTAGCCATTCCTTCTTTAATCCAGGCATGAGACCAATGTTTAATTACAATTAAATCGCCGAACCATTGATGGGCAAGTTCGTGAGCAACTAAACTTTCAGAATTACGATTATCTAAAGCTGCTCTTTCATCTAGTAAACATCTATCTGTTAGTAAAGTTGTAGAGGTATTTTCCATCCCTCCAAAAATAAATTCATTAACGCAAACTTGAGCATATTTAGGATAGGGATATTTATAGCCAAATTCTTGACTAAAAAATTCTATCATTTGGGGAGTTTTGCCCATAGTTCGTAGAGCATCATCTTGACGTTTTTTTTCTACATAATAAGTAACGGGTATACCATTCCATTCATCTTTAAATTCGACAAATTTACCCACTGCTAAAGTCATTAAATATGTAGGGTGAACTTGTTTTTGCATCCAATGATAAGTTTTGTTATCTTCACTTTCTTCGGTGTTAATAAGTTCACCATTGGAGATAGCAATAAATTTATGGGGTACTTTGACACGAATTTCTGATGTCGATAGTTGACCGGGGTAGTCGAAACAGGGAAACCAGTAACGAGAGTCTTCGTCTTCGCCTTGAGTCCAGACTTGGGTGGGTTTGTTTGGATAATGTTTGTCAGGAGTGATGAAATAGATCCCTCGTTGAGGGTTGTTGGCCGCGTAGGCGATCGCTACTTTTATTCGTTTACCTGCTTCAGTCGTTGGTTGTAGATAAATCTGTAATTCTTCGCCGTCATAGTCAAAAGTTTGTTCAGTGTCGTTAACTTTTATAGATTTAATTTCTAATTCAACTGCATCAA
The DNA here is from genome assembly GCF_003838195.1 of Okeania hirsuta. GTDB lineage: Bacteria > Cyanobacteriota > Cyanobacteriia > Cyanobacteriales > Microcoleaceae > Okeania > Okeania hirsuta. The sequence continues at coordinate 73,975 of NZ_RCBY01000010.1, read as the reverse complement.
GAGTTAATTTATCAATCCCACTCCGTACAGGGTTTAAACTAATGATACAATTGCCATGAAAACTGTGATTAGGAATGTCGAGTTCTAGATCGAGGAAAATATGTTCTACTTTGCCTGGACTATCAGGGTTATAATGGGGTTTAGCACCTGGTAATTCAAAAGATTTGGAATTATTTTCAGAATCAAAGTAAATATTGGACATTCGATGTGATTTATTGATATGTATTGGACAAAAATCTAGTATATCTGTTAGTCGTAGCCCTGACAGCAATACCTAGATTATTGTAAAATACCATTATACAATTATCCTACAGCTTAATCCTGGGATTGATACGAATTTAATATTCTCAAAATTTGTATTCAGTAATACATACAGCAGATTCCACTAGGGGTGAGGTACACCCATAGCAGGCAAGATGTTATGGCGGGCAAGATGCTATGGCGGGCAAGATGCCCGCACTAGGAATATTTAATTGTTAATAGTAGTCTACCAAAATGAAAACCGCTGTATAATATAGCGCTATCAAAAAAACTATACTAACTCCTGATAAAAATTAAATAACTGTCTGGCTAAAGCTTGATTTGTATACTGATTCATTGCTTTTTCATAACCCTTTTTCCCTAATTCCTCAGTTAATTCTTTTTGCTCCATCAACTGCATTAAACAACTTCTCAATTCCTCAACATTTCCCTCTGGAAATACCAAACCAGCATCCCCAATTACATAAGGAATTTCTCCAGAATCAGAACCTATTACAGGCACTTGACAAGCCATTGCTTCAATTAAAACATGACCAAATTGCTCTTTCCAACCCACAGAAGTTAAAGTTTTAAACTTATAAGTAGTTTCTGATGGCAATACTAAAGTATTCATCAGATTAATATATTTTTGTACATGGTCGTGGGGAACACTTTCTACTAAAATTAGCCTCTCTTTAATTCCTAATTTTGCTGCTTTTTCTAATAAAGTTGATTGTAATTCACCCCTTCCTAATAATAACCATTTCCAAGGTTTTTCTTGTAAACCTCCCAAGGCTTCAGTTAATGTGAGTAAGCCCTTTTCCTCAACAAAACGACCTACAAAACCCACCACAAAATCATCAGTTTTAATTCCCAAACTATCTTTTAATTCTGGTTGTGTTTCTGGTTTAAACAAACTTTCATCTACTCCCAATTGAGGCATGACTTTAATCGGCCCTTTGTAGCCTCGTTCTCTTAAAATATCTTCTCCATCTTTATTTCCAGCAACAATTCCATCAGTATTTTTGAGATTATAAGATTCTAGTAAAGAAATGGGAAACTTAAGTTCATAAGGTAGATTCCACCAAGTAAAAAAGAGATTTTTTGCTTTGAGTCCTAAAAGTTTATTAAAAGTAATAAATTGAGCATAAGTTAAAGCTTTAGAACCCTGTTCTACTTGAATAATATCGGGCTTGAATTTTCTTAGTAAACTAATTAAGTCAGGACCAAAAGTCAGTAAAGCTTGATTATTTTCGCTGTAATTAGAAATAGGTACTACTTGAAAAGAACCTTCATCAATAAATTGGGTTTCAACTATTTGACTTTGTACTCCTTTTGGATTCCAACGTTTAGGAACAACAACCATAACTTCAATACCCGGTTCAAGTTGAGCTAAAGCGCGTAATTTTTCCCGGTTTAAATCAACAATATAGGTGTGGCTCGCTACTAATATTTTCATGGTTATTATTGGGTGATTTAGTATTTATGAAGGAGTATTTGTTAGAAGTTTTCAGAAAAAAATTGAAGTCAGCAGTATTATTTTTACTTTCTCTTAGTATGACTTAAATATTGATTTTTTATCAAAAAAATAGTTTCCCTATTTATTACCTATTTGTGTCACTCTTCATCTCTGACTTGCTCTAACCAAGCTACTAAATCAGATATATTTTTGAACTCTAACATTACCTGACTTAATTCTTCTAATTCCCTATTTGATAATTGATTAAAGCGTTCTTTTATATTGGAATCAATTGTTCCTAATAAACGCTCTATTAAATTTATAATTAATTCCCTTTTCCCTTCTTCACGACCTTCTATTTTCCCTTCTTCACGACCTTCTTCTTTACTAAAAGCAATTGCCCCTTTCCGGTCAAGAAGAAATTGCTCTTGCTTTTCCAATTGTTGCAATTCATCTATAGTTAAATTAGCCTCATTAGCAATAGTAAAAGCTTGACTAATTTCAGGAACTACTTCCATTGATTCCGGTACGACCTCCAAACTATTAGTATGTTTCATAAAGTAGAGCCATTTATCTGTAATATTTTCTAAATTTGCCAATTTTTTCTTAAATTTAGGTAACTCCACAAAAAATAGTTCTATATCGCTGTCTGGATAAACAAAAGAATTCTCCCATTCTTTAAATGCAAAGCGTGTAATAATTTTTTCACTCTCCTTAAACATCGTAAAATCAGCAATAGTTAAAGAAATTACTGGTTTTAGACCTGTATAAACTTTACCTCGCTGGAGTTGATTAACATAAACTTTTGCAGCATAATAAATAACTCGTTTATTAAAACCTTCGATATTTAAAACCTGCATTTCAATAATCACTGTAGAGCCATTATCAAGTTTAGCCCTCACATCTAAATATGAATCTTTGAGAATGGCTACTGACCCAGGTTCATAGGTATCAATAAATTCTAAGTCACGGATAGTATTCTGACCTTCATAAAGTAGTGCATTGAGAAAACTAATTATAATATCTTTACTCTGTGCAGAACTAAAGATTTTTTTGAAGGCATAATCTGTTTTAGGATCGATAAATTTCATAATAAATAGCGTGTTAATTCTTGATTTTTTTACTTCAACCTATGGACTGATGTTGCATACAAAGTCTCTACTTATTTCTAATTTTTAACTTTCTTTAAAGACATCTCCAAAAATCAACAGTAAAATCAATTATTATCCATAAATTATCAATTATTCCTCCCTGTTCCCTGTTCCCTATTCCCTGTTCCCTATTCCCTGTTCCCTTGTATAAATTTGCCCATCATCCCAAATAGATTTAACCTTTGTTTGAACAGCACTCAAAAAACCAAGAGTATAGAAACCTCCACGGGTAATTATTTTGATAGGGGAGCCACCTTTATAACAAGGAGGGTTGCCCAACACATGACAATCAAATAATTTGGCAAAGAAACGCAGACATTGATTAAGAGTCAGATTTTTTAATCCCATGAAAAAGTGATTGTGATAAAAAGTAACTTGATATTTGAGCGATCGCGTTGAAATATCATGACAACCTCCACTTTCTTCACCCAAGTGAACTAGAGAAGCTTCTGGGTCAAACCAAACCTGATAACCAGTTTGTCGTAACCTCAAACAAAAATCTGACTCTTCCCGTACTGCACTACCTCGAAACCGCTCATCAAAACTCAGACCATACTTAGTAAAAATATCTCGGCGATAAGACATATTACAACCTCTTGCTGATATCACTCGTTGAGCCTTAACTGTATGTACCAAATCGATATGATACCAAGCAATACCGGGGTCTGATGCTTCAGGGGGTAAATCTTCTATTTCCAGCTCTCCACCAGAATCTCCTAATTTCATGCGATCGAATACTCGTCCCGCCACTGCTCCTACTTCTGGGCGATCAACATAGTTACGAGCATGGGCAGCCAAAAATCCTTTTTCCAAGCGTACATCATCATCAATAAAAAGAATTATTTCGCCACTACAATGTCTGACCGCATAATTCCTTGCCCCTGGTAAACTCGCCCAAGTCAGACGGAACAATTTAATTTTTCCAGAACTTGCTTGTTCTTCTAAATAAGCTTGAGTCTCTGGTTTATGAGTAGCAGTTTGGTCAACTACCAAAACTTCAAAATTAGGATAGTCTTGTGCAATAACATCCGCGATCGTATCTACCAGAGCTTCTTCACGATTATAGGTAGGAATGACAACAGAAATAGGAATAGCTAATTGTTGATTTTTTTCTTTTAGAGATTGTGCGTTCATTTTTCTCCTTCTTATTTACCATTTTCCATTTCTTCTTCCGCTTTAATTCTTGCTTGTTCCTGTTTATCAATTGCTGGCAACCTCAGAACTACTCCAGCAAAATACCAGTAATAAACCGTAACTGGATCTACATCTAGAGGATAGTAATAAGTGTTGTAGCTAATAATCAAAACAAAAACCCAATAGCATGCACCATAACTGCGTAGACTCTTGTCTTTAACAGAGCGATAAGCTTTGAAACTAGTAAAAGTAATAGTGGTTAGCAAGACTAACATTGCAATTGCGCCGAACTGTCCTATTTCATAAATTAACTTAGGATAATAAGTCTCAATTAACCTAGTTCTACCAAAAGTTCGGGCTGAATTAGTAGCCCGTCCTAACCCTTTGCCCAAAACTCCTACATGGCTGACTTCGTGAAATTGTCCGGTAATAAAAGCAGTGGGTGGTGCAGCTTGCCAGCGACTAACAAAACTATCTATCCGCTCCTGAACAACTACAGGATTGGATACTATTACTCCTCCCAGTACAACACCTAGTCCAATACCTATAGGAAGAAACCTTTTGAGGTTAGCGATCTGACCTGTCAGCACCAGAAGAATTATAGTTACTGTGGGAACCAGAGCTAGAGCAATTCTTTGACCGCTAATAGCTGCATTAACAAAAACCACTGCCATTCCAAATAAACCTCCTATTCGCCAGATAGGAGAGGGGTCACTAAAAGCAACTGCAAAGGTAAAGGCAGCATTAGAAATCAAAAACCATCCCCACTGCCAAGGTGCAACAAAAGTACCCGGTAAACGAATCACACCCTGACTAGGACTAAATAATAGAGCGCCTCCTACTAAACATTTAGCTTTTAGAGTTGCTCTAAATAGTTGTTGTCCAGTAAAACCACGAGTACCTTTACACTTACCTGAACTGAGAAATTGGTACTGTACTATACCAAGTAAACAACAGATAATAGCTAAAATTAGTGTAAGACGCGCAGCAAGTAATAATTCTTTTTTAGTTTTGAGTTTATAGTAAGCACCTGTAATTAAAGGTAGGTAGCCGATCAATGCTTTGAGTCCCAATATTCCCATCAATATTGGTTGTTCATTAACTTGTTCATTAACATTTGGTCTGAGTGGGTCTGGTGGTTCCAACTGTTGAGCACCATTAACGAATAGTAAAGTAAGTAGACAAAAGCCCAATAAAATGTATAAGGGATTTTTCACTACCTTGGGAATGATGAATGGATTTCCTGTTTTTTTGCACCACATACCAATGCCAATCATTGCTGGAATGAAAAAGCCATCTTTTGCTAACTGAAAAATGGGACTTCCTCCACCGATCCAGTAAGTCACAGTGCCAGCAAAGGGCATATAAATTAGGAAGGCCCAAAGTCCTAAAATTGGATACTTGAAGGAAAAACCTAAAACTGCCACACCACCACCACCAGCGAGGGCTATTTTTGGCTCCGCTATGAAAAATAACGTTATACCAATAACAAGACCAAGACCACCATAAGTAACAAGAGCGCCAATAACCTGCTGAATTTGTTTAGCTCTTTGGCGCTTTCTGGCAGCTAATTCCTTTTTGCTAACCTGGGGAGCAGCAGGTTTGCCTTTCTTTTTTGATTTGCTTTTTGATTTTTTTTTAGACTTTTGTTTTGTCGGCATTGTTAAGTCAGTTTTAGGCCAGATATTGCTGGACTGCTAAAACTAAGTTCTCTGTCCAGTAGCTTGCGAGTTCAGCATTAATTGCCTCTACCATAACTCTAATTAGTGGTTCTGTGCCAGAGGCTCGGACTAAAACCCGCCCTACATCTGCTAAAGCTGTTTCTGCTTCTTCTATAGCTCTGACTAATGGTTCGCAGTTTTTCCAGTTAGCTCGGCGATCGCGGTCTTCTACCCGGACATTTCGGAGCAATTGGGGATAGGTCTGGAAGCTTTGGTCTACTAATTCTGCTAGGGAGACTTCTGAGCTTTTGACTAGAGCTGCTAAATGTAGGGCTGTCATTAGACCATCTCCTGTAAGGCCATAGTGAGGACAGAGAATATGTCCTGATTGCTCGCCGCCTAACATTGAGCCTGTCCGCTGCATTTCTGCATGAACATATTGGTCTCCTACTTTAGTCCTCAATATTTGTCCACCCTGTTTGTGCCAAGCACGTTCAAATCCTAAATTGGCCATGACTGTCGTGACAATCAAGTTGTTTGGCAATAACCCGGCTTTACTTAAGCTTTGGCCCCAGAAGTAGAGTATATAATCTCCATCTATTGAACGACCTTGAGAATCTACTGCTAATACTCGGTCAGCATCTCCATCAAAGGCAAATCCTATATCAGCTTTGTTTTCTACTACTGCTTGTTGCAGGGAATGGAGATGAGTAGACCCACAGTTGACATTGATACGATCGCCGTTTGGTTGGTCATGTAAACAAATGACTTCTGCCCCCATTCCCTGGAAAACTTCTGGGGCGGTATGAACTGCTGCTCCCCAAGCTAAGTCCAGAACTATTTTCATTCCCTGGAAATGTCCTGGTATTAAAGGAGAATGTAGAGATGCTTGGTACTCCTTGACTAATTCTGGTCTATGGTAATGCTGTCCCCAGTTATTGTGAATAGCTGGAAAATCTGCCATTCCTCTAATTCCAGATTCTATTTGTTTCTGTAATTCTGAAGAGAGTTTTGTACCATCGGAACCAAAAAATTTAATCCCATTATCTTCGGGTGGGTTATGACTAGCAGAAATCATTACCCCGCCTATTGCTTCTGAAACGCTAGTAAGATAAGCAACACAAGGGGTAGGGCATAAACCTAAATTCCAAACTTCTAACCCTGCTGCGGTTAAACCTGCTGATAGAGCCATTCCTAGCATATTGCCTGAATTTCTGGTATCTTGACCCATAATTACAAGGCCACAGTTTGGAGAATATTGGCGCAATACCTGTCCTGCCCAAAAGCCTATTTGTAAGGCTAGGGGGGCGTTTAGTAGTTCTCCTGCTTTGCCCCGGATGCCATCTGTACCGAATAGGGGTGTTGTGGGCAGTAAGGTATGGTTCCAAGGCAATGTTGTTGTTATTGCTGTGGGTGATAAGTTAAAAGTATTTTGTCCATAAGTTGGTTTGAATGATGGTATTGCTACCATAATTTTCACTCCTCGTCAATATTTAGTTATTCTCACTCTCAAGAAAGAGAATAGCACTTCCTGATTGAATAGATAATTTTGAATTATTTATAGCGCTGTGTGCAGGCAACAGGCAATAGTGTCAGTCCAGTAGGGTGTGTTAGCGGTAGCGTAACACAAAACCCTATATTTATTGTCAGTGCCTAATTCCTGAGAGTTTCGACTTAGTTAACGATTTGCGATACGGAGCGCGATATAATACGCTAGTTCTCTTCACATATTTGTAACGAAGGTGAAATTTGTATCTTCTGCACTAATCGCTGCAAGTAACATTTCTGGGGTGTCTATCTATGAAAGGGCGATCGCTCCATAGCTAAGAAGGAGGCGATCGCTTTTTTTCCAGCCTACTCCTGGGCCTTTGAAGTATAGCGCTGCGCGCAGGCAACAGGCAACAACTCCGGAAGGCAATAGGGGGAATAAATTGCGGATAGTATAAGACTTTTAGCTATTGGACACCTCCTGCAATTTGTAAATATGCCAGCGCACATTGCTATAGGAGTTTCTGGCCTCCCTCTGGGGAGTAGGGGAGATGGAGATCAGATGGAATATTTAACTTCTGACTTCTGACTTTTGACTTCGTTAATGCTTGCTGTCTATTGTTTGTTGAATAAATATTCATATAGATTTTATGAGATTGACAAATGATTCAATTTGTGCAGGTAGCTAATAACGGTTGATTTTCACTATGAAGAAAAGCCTAATTATATGAACTTTTATATGAACTTTGATGAGTCATATCAGTAAATATCCTTACGTCTTTAGAAAGGGTAGGAGATATAGGTCCTGAAGAATACTTCCCACAGTTTAGTACATCACAACCTCCTATAAAACTTAAACTGTCTGGTGGAAGTGGAGTAATAAAAGATGGAGACACAGTAAAAATAGAGACGACGAAGCTTCTGTAGGAGACAAGAAAACTCTTGGTGCATGGAGTACTCCCGCACTATACTACTATGATGGCTTGTACGAACAACAAAAATGGACTATTCGGAAAAGAGATAATAGTGATCCAATTATTAATTATGGTGATGAAGTTTATTTTCTGAATAATTATTATGAAGGGCAGTGGTTGTGTATTGAAAATAATGGAAGGTGGCTAACAACAAAAACAAACGCAAATGTTTATTGGGTAATCAAATAGTTGAATAGTTCTCAAGAAAAAATAGAGTTTTCAAAGCTCTATTTTTTTCTTATCATCTTAAATTATTAATCAGATAATTCTGAATTATCTCCCTAGTAGCTAAACCAGTTTTTTTCCAACTAAACTCTTTAGCTCTAGCCAAACTTAAGGTCGAGAGGCGCGATCGCTCTCCTCCATCTTTAGCAATAATATTCATCGCATCTGTTATTTCTCCTACATTTTTCGGGTTAACTAAAATAGCAGCATCTCCCGCAACTTCTGGCAGGGATGAAATATTAGAAGTAATAACAGGAGTACCACAGGCCATTGCTTCTAATACGGGAAAACCAAACCCTTCCCACAGACTAGGAAAAACCAGAGCGATCGCTTGATTGATTATTTTGGGTAATTCTGAATCAGGAACATAGTCTAGAAATTTGACTAATTTTGTTAAACCTAATTCTTTAATTTGAGTTTTTAATGTTGGTGTATAAGTATTATCTGTAGGTCCGGCAAACCATAATTCATACTCGGAAAAATTCGGCAATTTAGCAAATGCTTCTATCAACCGATGCAGATTTTTATAATGGTCATGGCGACCGAGATAAAGAAAGTAATTTTGCGTAGGTAAGTCTAAAAATTGGAATCTTTGAGAGTCATAACCTAAAGGAATAGGTGTAATTTTTTGAGGTGGTATTTGGAAAAAATCAGTAATATCTGTTGCCGTTGCTTGAGAATTACAAATAATATGTTCTGCCTGGTTTAATACTTGAGGAATATAATATTTGAAATAAGCAGTTAAGCGAGAAGCAGGTTTAGGAAAACGTAAAGGAATTAAATCGTGAGCCATTACTATATAACGACACTGAGAAAATAAAGGCGCTTCTGGAAGGGGAGAAAAAAGTAGATTTGCTTGTAATTTTTTATAGATATTTGATAATTGAAATTGAGTCCATAATAATCGTCGTAAATGACCTTTTGTTCCCTGAGCGGGCGTCATGTTGTTAGGGATTAGATGGCAGTTAAAATTGGAAATATTATTGGCTACTAACAGGGTAGGATTAAGTTGTTGAAGTTGTGGCAGGATGTTATTAGCGTAGATGGATATTCCTGTTGGTTTTGGAATTAATACTGATAGATTAATTAGAAGTTCCTTAGACATTTGCGCTCACAGGGATTATGGCACGGATATATGGATTAAGAATCCAGCAATAAGTGTAGGTTGGGTTGAGGAACGTTAGCGCCAGCTTATCCGTTAGGATAAACCCAAAATTTTCAGCAAACTAGGTTCAAATCAGACAAAAATTCTTCCTAATTAAATGATACTTTGTTGGGTTTCCCTTCAGGAAGCTCCGCTAACACTTGGTTCTACCCAACCTACAATTATATCTGATAAATTTCCTAATTGCTTTGATTTTAACATGAGCTATTTGATAATTTATTGGTAGCTTAACTAAAGCAGCTATAGACATTTATAGTTAGAGTCAAAAATTTTGAATAGTTTAGGTTGGGTTGAGGAACGTTAGCGCCAGCTTATCCGTTAGGATAAACCCAAAATTTTCAGCAAACTAGGTTCAAATCAGACAAAAATTCTTCCTAATTAAATGATACTTTGTTGGGTTTCCCTTCAGGAAGCTCCGCTAACACTTGGTTCTACCCAACCTACAATTATATCTGATAAATTTCCTAATTGCTTTGATTTTAACATGAGCTATTTGATAATTTATTGGTAGCTTAACTAAAGCAGCTATAGTAATTCTGAGTAATCTATATATTAAAACTAATTTATTTGTATGTTTTTCTAAACTTAATAGGTAGCTATAGATGCTATGCTCAAGTTTTAATTCGGGATTTTTATTGGTAATGGAAGATGGTTGATGAATTACAGATATTTTTTGAGTTATGGCAATTTTATGACCTTGTTTTACATAGCGTCTACAGAAGTCAAAATCTTCATAATATAAAAAATAATCTTCATCAAATTCAGGACAGTTTTTAAAGTTTTTGAAGTTAATTAACATACTGCATCCTGTCACCCAATCTGCGATTGATGTTTCTGTGTTGGAGATAAATTCATTAGCAATTATTTTGCCAGTTTTAGGAATAAATTTTCCGCCACTAAACCAAACTTTTCCTGTGGGTTCGTAGACGGTTGTTCCTAATATGGAAAATTCGGGATTTTTGGCTAAAAAATGATGTGCTTTTTCCAGAGAATCCGGGAATAAATAAGCATCGGGATTAATTAACCAAATTATGGCTTGAGGGTTTTGGTCATAAATCCAGTTTAATCCTAAATTGCAAGCTTTTCCATATCCTAAATTAGTTTCTGAGTCGATAATAATTGTGGTGTTCTTTTGGAGTTGATAAATAGAATTATCATCGGTAGAATTATTGATGATAATAATTTCCTGAAATAGTTGGGGAGTTAATGTAATGGAATTGATTAATTTTTGAATTAATTGAGTGGAATAGTAATTAACTGTGAGAAAGTATATAGTTTTTATATTAGTTTCTCCTTCGGGGTGGGGTAAAAGTTCAGTTAAGTGAAGCTAAAACAACTAAAATGGTGCGTTACGATGGATTTCTAAATACCGTTCCGAGTCTAAATTTTAGCCGTCTAACGCACCCTACTAGACCGACTAAAATGGTGCGTTACGATGGATTTCTAAATACCGTTCCGAGTCTAAATTTTAGCCGTCTAACGCACCCTACTGGACCGACACATCTAATTTTATGCATTAGATTATTGGGGCGGGGGCGGGTTTACTTAGTCGTAGGTGACACCATTAACTTAACGCGGAACCCGCCCCTACTATTGCACCATTTTAGGCGTGTTAGTCCACTACAATAATGCTAAAAATACATAAAAACTCGGAAACTTTTATCCCTTATCCCCTTATCCCTGTTGCCTGTTGCCTGTTGCCTGTTGCCTGTTGTCTATTGCCTAATTATGTTAATTCTATTTGACTATCATCACCAATCATAAATCGTAATGCTTTAGGACGTTGTGGAGCATTAATTAGTTGGGCACGACGACCGAGTAAACTATCAACAATACGTTGGTGAATTTCAATAATTTTTGCTCCTTGTAATATCACACTATGCTCAATGTCAACATCAATTAAAGTTACATTATCGGCAATACTACTATAAGGACCAATAAAACAATTTTCCAAGTGACAATTATCTCCTATAATCACCGGACCTCGAATACTACAATTAATTAGTTTAGTATTTTCACCAATTTTTACTCGCCCAATAATTTGACTTTGAGAATCTATTTCCCCATTTACTGAATTAGTTAAACGAGTATCTAAAATAATTTGATTAGCACTGAGTAAATCATCTTTTTTACCTGTATCTAACCACCAACCTTCTAAGGTACGTGCTTCAACAGAAATTTCTTGATCTGCACCGGATGTTTGTTGGTCAATTAAATATTGAATAGCATCAGTAATTTCTAATTCTCCTCTAGCTGAAGGTTTGATATTAGCAATGGCATTATGGATTTTATTTGAGAAGAAATATATTCCCACCAGTGCCAAATCAGATGGAGGAACTTTCGGTTTTTCTACTAACCCTAAAACTTTTCCCTTTTCATCTACTTTTGCTACACCAAATGCTGTGGGATTAGGTACTTTTCGCAGCAAAATTAAAGCATCTAATTGTTCTTGTTTGAAAGTCTCTAAAAATTGTTCTAGCTGACTCTCAATAATATTATCTCCTAGATACATGATAAAAGGAGAATCTGCCAAAAATGGTTGGGCAATTTTCACAGCATGAGCTAAACCAGCAGGTTGCTCTTGCAGAATATAGGTAATATTAGCTCCAAATTTTTCGCCGTTTCCTGTTAATTCTTGTACTTCTTTTCCCGTTTCTGGACTAATAACAATGCCAATGTCGGTAATACCTGCTGCGATAATACCCTCAATGCCATACCACAAAATAGGTTTATTCGCAACTGGTACTAATTGCTTTGCTCCTGTATAAGTAAGAGGACGTAACCTTGTACCTTTTCCACCAGAGAGAATTAATGCTTTCATGTCAATACTTCCAATTGCGGATTTTTGTTGTAGTTTTTGTTCTTAGGGCTGAATTTTTTCTCACTTTAGCATAAGAAGGAAGAAGGAAGAAGCAAGAGGGAAGAAGGAAGAAGCAAGAGGGAGAAAGGAAGAAGCAAGAAGAAAAAACTATTAGTCAATTAATTGTGACTATTTTTGTCAAGTGATAAATAGGATAAGAGATTTTTTCTGGGAGAAATTCTGTAAAATTTTGTCAAAAATCTTTACTACTCAAGAGAAGACAAATTTCTCCCTCATCAGAGAAAATTATCCATCAATTAATTCTGACTATTTTGAGAAAGTGACAAATAGGATAAGAGATTTTTCCTGTGAGAAAATTCTCTGAAATTTTGCCAAAAAGCTCCACTACTGAACAAGAGACAAATTTCTCCATTTTCAGAACATGACAAACAGGGTCAGAGATTTTTTCTGGGGAAATTCTGTGAAATTTTGCCCAAAATCTTCACTACTGAAAAAGAGACTAATTTCTGGGTGATTAGGGAAAATTTGCCATTAATTAATTATCGTTATTTTCAGAACATGACACACAGTGTCAGAGATTTTTTCTGGGGAAATTCTGTGAAATTTTGCCCAAAATCTTTACTACTGAAGAGGGCAAAAAATTTCTCCCTCATCAGGGAAAATTTGCCATTAATTAATTCTCGCTATTTTCAGAACATGACACACAGTGTCAGAGATTTTTTCTGGGGAAATTCTGTAAAATTTTGCCAAAAATCTCCACTACTGAAGAGGAGACTAATTTCTCCCTCATCAGGGAAAATTTGCCATTAATTAATTCTCGCTATTTTGGTCAAGTGACAAACAAGATAAGAGATTTTTCTGCGAGAAAATTCTGTAAAATTTTGCCCAAAATCTCTACTACTGAAGAGGGGAAAAAATTTCTCGGTGATTAGGGAAAATTTGCCATTAATTAATTCTCGCTATTTTGGTCAAGTGACAAACAAGATAAGAGATTTTTCTGCGAGAAAATTCTGTGAAATTTTGCCAAACAGCTCCACTACTGAAAAGGGAAAAAAATTACCGCTCATCAGGGAAAATTATCCATTAATTAATTCTGTCTATTTTGGCAAAGTGACACACAGGATAAGAATTTTTTTCTGTAAATGATATTTCCAAAGATATAATAAGACGGTAAAATTCAGAAAAGTTTGATATTAGCTCAATATAATTATATGAGAATTATATGGCAAGACCACAGCTATAGCACTACAAGAATTGCTTAGGACATTTTTCAATCCTAAAACCCTATTCCCTATTCCCTATTCCCTAGCGCTATATCTAATTTCGGGATAAATATGAACAATCACTCTTTTTTCAAATTATTAAATACTAAACTTAATTCACAGTCTAGCTTTCTGATTAATAGCATTATTTTTTTAATTGTAGTTTTGATAATTACTGTCATAACATCAATATATATATCTCATGAACATACAATTTATTGGTGGGACTTTGTGGGATATCAGAACGCAGCAAATAATTTAACAAATTTATTTCGAGCATCACCTCAAAGAGCTATTGATGATATTTTAGGTTCTTTATCTCAACAGAAAAATTATTTGGTTGTGCTGCCGTTAATTCCATTTCTTTATCTGTTTGGTAATCAAAGAATTGTTTATATTTTGAGTATTAATCTGGTCTATTTATTACCATTTAGTTTGCTGGTCGGTTCTATCGCGACAAAATTAATTCCAGTTCCTTCTCGGTGGGTATTTTGGTCAACAGTAGCGATCGCTTTATTAATACCTATGACTTGGAGTCCGAGTTTAAGAGGATATCCTGATATTGGAGCGACTTTATTTATTTTATTGGCGATTTTAATTTACTTACAAAATATTAGATTGACTGCTTGGTGGCAAATTCCTGTCATTGGATTATGTTTGGGCATATCTATTGTTTTAAGGAGACATTTTGCTTATAGCGCCATAGCTTTTCTTGCTGCTGTTAGTTGCCAAACTATGATTAACTTTTTGACTACTTTCAATTCTGTCAATAATTCCTGGAAAAGACTTTTAGAAAGCGCCATTAAAATTAGTCTGATTTCTCTCAGTAGTTTCCTGACTATATCAATTTTTGCTTGGGGTTTTATCCAAAGTTCTTTGACAGAAAATTATCGAACTCTTTATGCTGCTTGGAGTTTATCAATACCTGACATTTTCTGGCGTTATGCCTGTTTTTATGGATTAATAACTTTACTATTAGTTGCCACAGGATTTTCTGTTGGTGTTCTGACAAAATATTTAATTCCATCCACTACTATTTTTCTCTTATTATTCGGATTTTTTTCTTTAGCTGAATGGTTGATTTTACTCCGTTATGGCAATATTCATTACTCTCTACATTTTACGCCAATAATAGTTTTAGGATTAGCTTCATTTATCTGGACGACCATTAATATTTTTCCAGACAAAACTAGATTAATCATTTTAAGTCTCACGGGAATATTGTTACTTGGAAATTTTTTCCTTGGCATAACTACAATTGGCAAATTTCATCATTCTCTACGACCATTATTTGCCACTAATTTTTCTCCATTAATTCGTTCCGACTATGATGAAGTTTTACGTCTGAGCGATTATCTAAGTAAATTAGCCAAAAATCGAGAATTAGTATATGTAGCTGCTTCCTCAAATCTTTTTAATGCCAATATTATTAGAAACGCTAATCGGATAATTAATCCTGAAACTTGGCCGAATTTAAGAGCAATAAGTAAACCACATATTGACACCCGCGATACTTACCCATTGCCAGAATTATTAGAAGCACAATATATAGTTATTGCTCACCCATTTCAGAAAGTATTATTAACTGATGAACAAGTCTTAAAACCAGGGCAACAAGATTTAGTTAAGTTTGTCTATGATGCTTTTACTCAAAATTTTCCCATTGCTCAAGATTTCCGAAAATTGCCAGAAGAATTTATCTTAGATGGTGGAATTACTGTCAGTTTTTATCAAAGATTTCGCCCTACTTCTGTAGCGACTGCTGTACAAACTTTATCAGCAGTACAAAAACAAATTCCTCAACGTCCAGGTAGACAGTTAGACTGGATGAGTTTAAATCAATCTCCTTATATTACTTATAATTATTCGGCAGTTACTCAAATTTCTGAAAATGGTTATAAATTAATGACAGACCCCTCGGATACTACTAAACAAACCTCTAAATATTTTCTCTATTTAGGGCAAATATCCGAATCAGTAAAAATTACTGGTAAACTGAATTTTCTGAATCAAGAATGTGATGGTTTGTCTCTTGCGTTTTCTTCTTTAGATGAGCAAGGAAATTTGCTTGATACAACTGCCAATAATTATTTTCCTGGAGATTTGTCTGACTTGAATTTTTCACTCGCTGGTAAAAATTCGGTTTATTTGCTTTTGGAAAATATGACTATTGATGGGGATGAATTAACGGATAAATGTGGATGGGTAATCAATAATCTTATTGTTGATGACTAGAGAAAATTTTCTGGAGATAACCGCCGATAATTAGGGTTTGCTGAAAAAGTCTTTTTCAGGAGTAGATGAGTGGGGGAGTAGAGAGTAGTTAGGAGATAGTTGGATATATTTGTAAGAGTGATTTTTCTGCTATTATTCTGCATTTTATGCTAAAGTTTTGAGGGTTTTCAACTGAAAACCAGGCATTTTTTTCAACCTAAAAAGGCTAAAACCTTTATCTATCAGTGCTTTTATATTTTATCAGCAAGCCCTAATTATTTCCCTGGGGTGGGTAATAGTTTTACTTTTTATCTTCAGGGTAAAAATTCTGTTTATCTACTTCGGCAAAATCTGATTCTTCACAGTAATAAGTTAACTGATATGGAGAATTTTCTAGAGACAACTGCCGATAATTATTTGTTTGGGGTGGGTAATAGTTTGACTTTTTATTTTCAGGGTAAAAATTCTGTTTATCTACTTCGGCAAAATCTGATTCTTCACAGTAATAAGTTAACTGATATGGAGAATTTTCTAGAGACAACTGCCGATAATTATTTGTTTGGGGTGGGTAATAGTTTGACTTTTTATTTTCAGGGTAAAAATTCTGTTTATCTACTTCGGCAAAATCTGATTCTTCACAGTAATAAGTTAACTGATATGGAGAATTTTCTAGAGACAACTGCCGATAATTATTTGTTTGGGGTGGGTAATAGTTTGACTTTTTATTTTCAGGGTAAAAATTCTGTTTATCTACTTCGGCAAAATCTGATTCTTCACAGTAATAAGTTAACTGATATGGAGAATTTTCTAGAGACAACTGCCGATAATTATTTGTTTGGGGTGGGTAATAGTTTGACTTTTTATTTTCAGGGTAAAAATTCTGTTTATCTACTTCGGCAAAATCTGATTCTTCACAGTAATAAGTTAACTGATATGGAGAATTTTCTAGAGACAACTGCCGATAATTATTTGTTTGGGGTGGGTAATAGTTTGACTTTTTATTTTCAGGGTAAAAATTCTGTTTATCTACTCCCGAAGCTGGCAAGATGCCCGCACTGATAACATTCAATTTTTAATCTCTTTACTTCATATATTTGGAATATGCTGTATGTATAAAAAAATGTTCTATTTTCAATCATTGCCAAATATTTCTCAATTATATTCCATTATTACCCCTGTCAGGGCGGATAACCATTTGTCCCTATAAGATATAATTACACCCATGTTACCAGATTTGATATTAGGCGATCGCTATATTTATCCCATCTATATAATATCCCAAATAAATATATTCTAATAGAAGAAAAATATGAACAAATTACAAGGTTGTGTAATTATTTTGTTTAACAGTTCTCAGCAAATTTTACTCGTGCTTAGAGATAATAAAGATTCTATTCCTTTTCCTAATACTTGGAATTTATTAGGAGGATTTATTGAAAATGGTGAACTTCCTGAACAATGTATATGCAGAGAAATAAGGGAAGAAATCGAAATTGAATTAACAGATATTAACTTTTTTCAAAAGTACAATATTTATGATAGAGAACATTACGTTTTCTGGAAGCAAATAGACTTAGATTTAAAGCAAATTCAACTTAATGAAGGTCAACGTTTAGCTTATTTTACTAAAGATGAATTAGATCAAAATCAACTGGCATTTCAATGTAACAAGATTTTGAATGATTTTTTTGTCCAGGTGTTATGGCCTAAATTTGGTAGGTAGAAAAATAATATGTACGGCAGGAAAAAACTATAGCACTATACTTATGTAGAAAATTTACCCCGAAAATAGGTAGATGATTTGCAAATTCCCAAATCTCACTCCTGTTGCTTCCTTCCCGAAAAGATAATAGTGCTTTGAAAATCTCTCTATTGCTAGAAGAGTCTTTCCAAAGTTAGGGAAAAAACTATAGCACTATACTTAATCTAGAAAATTTATCCCTCAAATAGGTAAATGATTTGCAAATTCCAAAATCTTACTGCTGTTACTCCCTTCCCGAAAAGATAATAGTGGTTTGAAAAGCTTTCTATTCACAGAAGAGTCTTTCCACAGTTAGGAAAAAAACTATAGCACTATACTTAATCTAGAAAATTTATCCCTCAAATAGACAAATGATTTGCAAATTCCAAAATCTTACTGCTGTTACTCCCTTCCCGAAAAGATAATAGTGGTTTGAAAAGCTTTCTATTCACAGAAGAGTCTTTCCACAGTTAGGAAAAAAACTATAGCACTATACTTAATCTAGAAAATTTATCCCTCAAATAGACAAATGATTTGCAAATTCCAAAATCTTACTGCTGTTACTCCCTTCCCGAAAAGATAATAGTGGTTTGAAAAGCTTTCTATTCACAGAAGAGTCTTTCCACAGTTAGGAAAAAAACTATAGCACTATACTTAATCTAGAAAATTTATCCCTCAAATAGACAAATGATTTGCAAATTCCAAAATCTTACTGCTGTTACTCCCTTCCCGAAAAGATAATAGTGGTTTGAAAAGCTTTCTATTCACAGAAGAGTCTTTCCACAGTTAGGAAAAAAACTATAGCACTATACTTAATCTAGAAAATTTATCCCTCAAATAGACAAATGATTTGCAAATTCCAAAATCTTACTGCTGTTACTCCCTTCCCGAAAAGATAATAGTGGTTTGAAAAGCTTTCTATTCACAGAAGAGTCTTTCCACAGTTAGGAAAAAAACTATAGCACTATACTTAATCTAGAAAATTTACCCCTCAAATAGGTAAGTGATTTGCCAATCAAAAACCTAACTACCCTACCCTCCTTCCTGACAAAAGAATGGTACTTTGAAAACTTCTCTATTCGGAGGTCATAGAGTAGAGGTTTTTCTAGATTTTTTGACTGTACAAATATCCTTTTAAAAAATATTCTACTAACGCAATGCGCGGATTAATTTGATTGCTGAGTGGGCAATCGCACAAATAACAATAGAACTTCCCAATGCTCCAGCAGGAATTAAACCAGCATCACTATTTTCAATTGCCAGGTCGGCAACTTTATAAATTAAATTAATAGGAGTCACTTCCTGGGTTTCGATACAACTTGGGAATGTTTGATTTTCTTGAGTAGAGTTATTTTCCGTTTTTATTCTCCGGTATTTTTCAAAACTGATTATTTATTGGGAGATATCTAATACCAAATCTCATAAGATATCTTGGTTTAATGCCGATAATCGTTATAAACATTACTAAACGATTATTATTGCTTAATAACTGAAGTTCATCGGAAGTATAGCATTAATGCATGGGAATTGGTCTAATAAAAAACAGGATAACTTTACCTCAATCAATAATATTGAGACAAAAAAGAGAATGTTGAGTTGATTTTGAAAGTTTTTTTATGACTCCAAACTTTTACTGTGACAATACTAACGGTGTCACATTGATGTTTTTCTCTGAACTATTCAATTTAGTTCTATTTTGGCTCTTTTTGTATATATTATGGCCAATTTATTTCTGTCTGTTAGTACAGTTAATATACTGCAACATTACTTGTTTTCATTTGTTTCTGTTCTATATATATTCTGACTCATTAATTTCTTTCCAAAGAAATATACGCTAATAGCAATATTTAACGACCATATACTGGAGGTGTTGTATGAGCAGAAAAAAAACTTCAAGTTCTATATGTCTTTCAGAAGAAGGTATTAAAAAAGTAAATATAGCTAGAATCAAAAAAAGTTGGAAAAAAACACAAAAAGAGTGGTATGAATCAGCATTTGTTTCAATATCAACATTGAAGTGCTTTATGAGTAGCACATCTATTTCTCCTGATTCTTTCAAAAAGTTGTCTGAAGTTGTAGGAATAGAAGACTGGCATTCCCTTGTTAATTGGCCTCTAAGTCAATCTTTTACTCAGAAAAAATCAAAATTCAAAGCTGGAGTAGGTATAACTGGCATTTTTACTTCAGACAAAAAGCTGGAAGTAGAAATTGCTTTGGAGTATTTGAAGCAACTTTTGATTAATTGCAAATTTGTTATACTATTTCTCAAAAACTTTTCTATATTTTCTTGAGTAGGGTACCCACTCCTAACTCCTACCAGGAGGTGAATAAAACATAATAATAATTGATATTAACTTACCTTAAAGTAGCAAAAAAGTTATTCTATATAAGTTAATTACTTAATAACTGAAGTTCTCATGAACTATAGCATTATTTTTGGGAATTGGTATTATTTACAATGATGATAATTTAGCACAATAATATAGTTTCCAAACTTCTTGGGAAAGCTTAAACTATTGTTTTTTTATCGCCCAGTTGTATCACTTTTTTCACTGAGTGATATTGTTAAATTAACACTCCCCCAATCAAATCAAATTAAATAGCTTCTGATGAAATTAGTCCAATTGTGGTGATGGTTAAATGTAATCCTGTGGTCAAGCAAAAATATATAGCCTATGGTTAATTAATCTATTTTTTTGCTTAATTAAATTTAGATATTACTTCATTAAAACCTGAGTCGCAAAATTTTCATTTCTTGTGGGAGAGAGAACTCTTGCTTTTAAAATAGCCGCCCCTAAAAAAGCATAAGAAATAACTCCCACAAAAGCCAAAAGAAATATATTTAAAATCCCACAAGCATTCCATAAAGCATGAAGAATAGATGCGGTAAAATAACCAACTCCCAAAATCAACCAACTATTACGACGTCTTAAAACACTTAACCCAATAAAATAACCAAAATAACCACTATAAGCCATGTGTCCAGCTACTGAACCTAAAATTCTGGGAATTAACAATTGTAATCCTACCAATTGACCCGCATCTACTCCCAATTGTAAACTAGCACTATCCACAATACTCGGAACATATTGTCCCAGAGTTTCTAATAAAGTAAATCCTACTGCAGAAGCTGTTCCTAATAAAATTCCATCTAAAGGTTCCCAAACACCAATTTTATTTCGCCAGGGATCAGGTAAATTACGACCTATTAATAGTGCTAAAAACACAGGTAATGCTTTTAACAACTCCTCCATTAATCCCGCGCCAAAAAACATTCTAATCAGGAAATCAAGAAAGCCAACTTGCTCAGGATTTACTGATATATCACCAGGAAGTATAAAACGAAATACTCCAATAAACAATGTCAAAATTGGACTTAATAAGATAATAACAGTTGTTAAAGCTACTCCGAATAATACCCACCAAGGTTTCTGTTTGCCACAAAGTTGATAAACGAAATAATAAGCAGCAGTAGCAATATAAGCTGCTAATAAAAAATTGAAAGCTATTGCTCTACCCACGGTTAAAAACATTAAAATCACAAAAAATACAGTGATAATACCTGGATAAAGATAGGCTTTTTTAGCTAATTGCTTTCCTGTGGAGGCAATAGGAAATAACTGGGTCAAAGTTATCGACTCAGTATCTTCAACATCTTCAACATTAGGAACAGAATTGACAGGAAGTGAAGTAGAGTTTACTGATTGTGATACTGATAAGGTTGATTTTTGGTAGGATAAATTATCGAAGATGAATTCTGGTCCTTTGTAACCCAGACGAATACGATCGCCCACCTGTAAAATTTGACTTCCCTGTATTCTTCGTCCATTAATATAAGTACCATTAGAACTATTGAGGTCGCAGATTTCCCATACTAAACCAGTAGTTTTGGCCTGTTTGGTATGAATACGAATTAGGGCATGACGGCGAGAAACCGTTGTATAAAATTTTGTCTCTAGGACAATTTGACACTTGGGATCGCGTCCTAGCACTATCTCCTCTATCTCAGATAGATACTTTTTTATGAGCTTTTCCTCGTATACCCCTCTTGTAGACAGTTGTCGCAGAAATGCCATTTTTTAGATATCTTTAAAATTTTTAGTCAAAATAATTATTGATAAGCAATGAACAATTAATTGTCAATTAAATATAGCGCCGTGCGCAGGCAACAGGCAATAGCTCCGGAAGGCAACAGCTTATCTGGGGGAATAAAAAACCGATAATATAAGACTTTTAGCTATTGGACACCTCTTGTAATTTGTAAATATGCCAGCACACATTGCTATACAGCATATTTCATATCAGTGGGGTACATCTGTTGTGGGCAAGATGCCCACACTACGAAGACTTTATCATCAATATTTGTACCTCATATACCTGCAATCTGCTGTATTGTCCATTGTTTATTGCTTAACTAGCGATCCGTATTTTCCGTACCAGAATGCTCCGCAAAAAGCACTCAGCTTTCAGACTGCTAAAAGCTTGGGTTTAAATCTCTGACTTCTAGCTTGTCGTTTAATCTTAGGAGGTGTCCCCTATCCCCTTCTGGCACTTTAAAAAAAGTAATCTTGCTGAGTGCTGAGTGCTGACCGCTTCTTTAATTTCTATTGATTCGCCTTAGCGTCTTGAATTGCTAAATAAAAGAGTAAAGTAGCTAGAGGAATGCTCAGACTCAAAATTATCCCTGTTACTAGACCACCTAATTCTGGTTCCCCAGAAGATAACTCAAAAATAGAACCAACTGCTGCGATCGCTGCTATACAAGACCCACCCAAAAGCAATGTTGATTTAGGAGTTCCTACCATAACTTTCTTCTCCAAAAATATTGACTATTTTAATTTTTTATGATAATCACTAAAGTTAAGAACTAATAAATCTTAAACTTCTGGACTATTGCTTTTGTATTAGACATCTGGTAAAAATCAAAAATATAGCAGGAAACAGGTAACAGGCAACAGGCAACAGTGGGAAAAGAATTTCTCTGTCTAAGATTCATCATCAACTCGTTCTTTGCTATAAAATCAATTACCGTACATAAATCATCAATTAGGGTTTGCTGATGGAAAGTCTTTTTGCTGGGGTAGGAGACAACCCACCCCTCGCCCCTCCCCCTCCCAGGAGGGGAGAAATGGGAATGAGCGAGGAAGTAGGAGTAAGAATTGTCAATTTGGGATTTTTCTGCCCAACTATGAGCCTAAAATACGCTCCATGCATGAGCATCAACAGCTAAAAACCAGGTACTGCAATTCGACCCCAAAAAGGCACTTGTCTTTATATGTCAATGCTTTTAGATTAGATCGGTAAGCCCCAATTATTTCCCCCTACTTTGTACGGACTTTGTATGCAACGTCCCTACTACTCCCTATTCCTAGATGTCTATTAGACATCTGGTAAAAATCAAAAATAAAATCAATTCTGATCAAGAAATTATCAATTTTTCCTCCCTGTTGCCTGTTGCCTCTTTTCTGGAAATGTCTATTAATTTTGCGAGACTTTAAGCAACAGATTTGACAGCTTTAGGAGAGAACTTATGCTTAGTCAACTCTTCATTCAGTGCCAATTTATTTTCTACTCGGTCTACAAACAGCACCCCTTGAAGATGGTCCATTTCATGCTGAATTGCTCTAGATAATAATTCTTTAGCCTGAAGAGTTTTCGGACGACCATTTTCATCTTTGTAGGTAACTTCAATTATTGCGGGACGTTTAACATCTAAATAAACCCCAGGAATACTCAGACACCCTTCTTGGAAAAGACAAACTTCTTTACCATACCTTTTAATCGTAGGATTAATCAAAACTAGAGGGGGCGTAGCAGCATTATCTAGCTCGCAGTCTATAACAATTACTTGTTTTTGGACAGCCACCTGGGGTGCAGCTAGACCAATACCATCAGCACTATACATAGTTTGGAGCATTTCTCGTATCAGTTTCCGAATATCATCATCTACCTTATTCACACGCTTTGCTGACTGACGCAAAGAGCGATCGCCCAAATAATGTATTTCCAAAGGTGGGTTCTCTAATTTTTCCTTCTTAACTAGAATTTCAGAATTTGTCATAATTTTACAATATCAAAGTAATGGCTAAATTTTAAACAAAGGTACTTTTTGAACCTCTTTCTATCTATCCTAATAGAAAATACACGGCCTCTGAGCCTTAACGAAGTCAGAAGTTAGATAGGGGAGCCGTCGGATTGGCGACGTACAGAAGTCAACCCACCCCTCGCCCCTCCCCCTCCCAGGAGGGGAAGTAGGGGATTTGAGCAACTCTCCAAAAATATTTCGCCTTAAAAGGCGGAGTTGCGCGACCCAATTATTTTGATAAATAGTCAAGTTAACTTATCACATCCAACTCAAAGTCAAAGTCCTTATCTCAATTAATCAAAACCCCCCTGAGTCCTAAATTAATATTTTTTTGCTTCTAATTTTTGACTTTTGACTTTTGACTTTTGACTTTTGACTGAGTCCTAGATTAATCAATATTTTTTGACTTTTAACTTTTAACTTTTGACTTCTAATGTCTTGGCAGGTTTAGTCCCAATATAATTGATATAAAACCTAACCTCTAGCTAAACTTACCCGTAAAATTATTGGCATAACTTCTCTTTTCTAATGTTTTCAGTTTTTTATAGATATTACAAAAACTTAACAAATTAATTGTCTATCAAAAAAATCAAAATTAAAAATTATATGAATAATGATTCAAACTCTTCTTCAGCTAATTCTCAAAACACCAGTCCAACCTCAGAAAATTCTAATGGCACAAAAGCAGCGATCGCTCCTGTAAAAACACCAATAGAGCAATTAAACTTGGTAGAAAATGAAATAGAACAAATGTTACCCTCCTCTCCCACACAACTTAATGGTTTGGCAAACAATCAAGCAGAGGAAGGGCCAAAGAATCGAATTGCGTCCATTGTCTCCCTGACAGCAATTGCCGTAATGATTCTGGGGTTAGCCATAGATAATGTGCTGCTTGGTTATAGCAGCGCGGTTGTGGCAATGGTAGCTTCCATCAGAATGATTTGGCCTAGTTGGGGTAAAGTCTGGAAAACCCTCATTCCTCCAGTTTGGCGTAATCTGATTATTGCTTGCTTTGGTATCTTGGCCGCTATTGTTGGTTTACTGATGTTAAGTGGAGCAAACCAAGAACCAGGTACTCGTAATATTCAGATTAACTGGGATGCCATTGGAGCGGTGGGCGAACTCATCGGAGCTTTGGGTCAAATTTTAATTGCAATTATTGCTGTATATGTAGCTTGGCGACAATACGTTATTTCCAAAGATTTGACCATTCAGCAAAACCGCATTACTCAACAACAAACCATTGATGCTTACTTTCAAGGAGTTTCCGATCTGGCAATGGATGAAAAAGGTTTATTGGAAGATTGGCCACAGGAAAGAGCGATCGCTGAAGGACGTACAGCAGCTATTATTAAAAGTGTAGATGGAGAAGGTAAAGCGAAAATTCTCAGATTTTTATCTCAGTCTAGACTAATAACACCGATTAAGCGCGATCGCCAACTTGGTCGGCCTATTTTAGATGGTAATGGGGGTTATGCGGAAGACAGGGAATATGGTATTCGTGTGATTGACTTAGGAGTAATGTTAGCTGGTGCTGACCTGACAAAAACAGATTTACGTTGGACAGAATTAAGTGATGCTAATCTTGTTAGAGCTAATCTTAGTGATTGTGACTTGGTCAAAGCAAATTTTTCTCGTACTATTTTGTATGAAGCAAGTCTGGTAGGTGCTGACTTGAGAGGAGCAAGATTTTTCTATGGTAATGCAGAAACTGCTACTCCTCGCAGTCGTACTCATGTACCTAACTATCAAACAGGTATTTGTACTGGTGCAGTGGTAGAAAATGTTGACTTTAATGGAGTCAAACGGTTGTCTGACGAACAACGTTATTATTGTTGTGCTTGGTCTGGGGAAAAAAGTAGGAGAAAGATACCTGGTGGTTGTGAAGGTATTCCGAATAAGTTGGGGCGTTAGAAGAAGGAGTCAGGAGTCAGGAGTCAGGAGTCAGGAGAAAGGAGTTATGTCAAATCCGGTTGAATACTTATTAGAATTCTTGGGAGATAGAAGTGTGGATAGAATTATAAACATATACTGTGTAACCAGATTCTATATCAGGAGTCGGGAGAAAGGAAGGATGAGAGTGGGAATTATCTAGGCATATTCCGGCATTTTATGTCTGCATTGATATGTAGGGGCGAATGGCATTTGCGCTCCGCAAAGCTCTGAATGGCGCCCTCACTAGATTTAGTTTCCGTGCGTAAGTCCTGTTAAATTATTTTCTCCTCCTCCTAGCTACTCCTCTACTCTGTTAACACTTGCCATTTCCCAAGCTGCTTGAAAGAAATCTCGTTCGCAGAGCATGGCATAACAGTAGGTTGATTCTGCTTCTTGAGTATTATCTGCGTAACTGTCTATCACTTTCTCCAGCTTTTGCGTCAAATGTTCAAAATCCTGACTGCTGTAAGTACGAATCCATTCAGAATATTGATGCTCTGGGATTTCTGGTGTAGCCAACTGTTGTCCTAAGAAAGCATAAAGTCGCATACAAGGAGTCATTGCTGCAGCGATCGCTCCAATATTATTACTCCAAGCTGTTGCTAATAAAAAATCTGTATAACGCCGTGTAGAAAATCCTGGTGTAATAGTTTCTAGATTTACTCCCCATGCTGCCGCATAGTTTTGATGCAGTTGCAATTCCTCTTTTACCCCACCTGCGAGAGCATGAAACAGTTCAAATGTTTTCCAGTCTGGGGACTTAGCTGCAGCAATACTGTAAGCACGGGCAAATGCTTTGAGGAAAAAAGCATCTTGTCCTACATAATAGGCAAAACTTTTATGAGGCAGTGTACCGTCAGCAATTCCTTGCACAAAAGGATGAGATAAACATACTGTTGCTAATTGTTGATTTATTTTCCATAAATTATTTGATAAGCTGTTTTGCATTGAAACCATATATCTAAATTTTTGTCAAAGGGAATAGGGAATAGGGAATAGGGAATAGGGAATCTAAACTATTCTTAGCTTATCATATTTTCCATAAATTCATTCAGTGGTATTATATTATGTTTTAGTTTAAGATTATTCAACCAATTTCAGAAATGTAGATACAGCAGATTGCAGATAGATGAGGTACAAATATAAATGCTAAAGTGTTTGTAGTGCGGGCATCTTACCAGTGACTGGTATACCTGGCTAATATGAAATACGCTGTATGTTCTATAAAACATCTCTACAAGAGTAGCTCGAAAAGGATAATATGATTTATGGAAAAATCTATTTTAATAGGAAATTATTGTTTCTTCCCTCTTCCCTCTTCCCTCTTCCTTCTTCCTACTTTTATGAAATATTCTATAGTAATTCCTATTTATAACGAAGAGAAAAATCTCCCAGAATTATATCGGCGTATCAGTGCCATTCTGAATAGAATGGATGGAGATGTAGAATTAATTTTAATTAATGATGGGAGTCGCGATCGCTCTCTACAAATACTCCGAGAATTACATCAACAAGACTCTCGAATTTGTTACTTAAGTTTTGCCCGTAATTTCGGACATCAAATTGCTGTTACTGCTGGTTTAAATTTTGCTAGGGGGAAAGCTATTGTAGTTTTAGATGGAGATTTGCAAGACCCACCAGAATTAATTCCAGACTTAATTGAACAGTGGCGACAAGGTTATCAAGTTGTCTATGCTCAACGCACAAAAAGACATCAAGAAAGTTGGTTAAAAAAGTTGCCTGCTTTTCTATATTATCGGATTTTAAAACATTTAGCAGATGTGGATATTCCCATTGATACGGGAGATTTTTGTTTAATGGATAGATGTGTGGTAGATGTGTTGAATAAAATGCCAGAAACTAATCGTTATATTCGAGGTTTAAGAGCATGGGTTGGTTTTAAACAAACAGCAATTAAATTTGAGCGCGAACCTCGTTTTGCTGGTGATATTCAATATACTTTTGCTAAGTCTTTAGCTTTAGCAATTAATGGTTTAGTCTCTTTTTCTAAAGTACCTTTACGACTTTCTACTTATATAGGATTATTTGCTGCTTGTATTGCTTTATTGATGGCTTGTTTAGTTTTATATTGGCGGATTTTTTATCCAGATTCACCATTAACTGGTTTGGCAACAATTATCATGGCAATTTTCTTTTTAGGAGCAGTACAATTAGTAAGTATTGGAATTTTAGGAGAATATATCGGACGTATTTATGAAGAAGTGAAAGGTAGACCTCTTTATACTTTATCTGAAGTGGCAGGATTTGAGGATAAGAATTAATACCATCAGGACTTACGCATACAACTCCCTTGAAAACGACATATTTAGGGGCGAATAGCATTCGCCCTCAATGGCATTTGCCCTAAATTGATGAGGGAAGCGGTTTCTTACTCATTTTTAGAGAACTGACTGAAGTATACGTGCTAACAAACGAATTCCATCAGAATTTTTCATATCTTCCCAGGAAAGTGCCCAACCTTCAGATGCTGTTATTAACGATTCATCAAGTTCTGGGTGAAACTGGGTAGTTAGTGCTTTCCGGCCGTTATCCCAATAAATACCGGTTGCTGCCACCTCACATAACGGATCGCCACTTTGAGTATGTGTTGAAGCTAAAATTTCGACACCAATGGGTGCATCCATTAGGCTTTGTAGGTCTAGTATCGAGGCCGCTTCAAGGCTGTAAGCAGTTATCGCATGGTGAATTTGCTGATAGGCCCAACATACGAACCGCATTGATTCTTCTGATACTTCGTTGCCATGAAATGCCTGAATGTGCAGATTGTTCTCGTACTGGAGTGCTACATCAATGATAGCATCAAAACGTTTTGCTACTACACGATATGCCTCCGTGATTTCAGTCGGAACATGAGGAATCTCAAGATCCCGGTAGGGGTATAAACGTGTATTAGAATGGCTAATTTCTTCATTCTTAGCAACTGCAAACGATTCATCATTCCAAGATTGGGCGACAGTACCATAACTCTTTTCGACCTTCAGGCGATTTGCCACCTCGGCAATGCGACGACTGACAGCAACAAACGCTGGTTGTTGTGATTTTTCTAGACGATCCACAGATTCACGGATTAATTCTACATGGGCCTGCGCCGTAAGCTGATGAGAGAGACAAATGCCAATGAAAGGCACCTGTTTTAAGAGGAATTCAACAATCAGTTGCGTAGCATCTGAACGAGGAAATGCTGGCGAAAAAGTATCTTTTACATGAACATCCGGTTTGCCCCCTTCCAATACTATAAGTTTGGCTACCCTTGCCAGGGAAGCAAAGCGCTTTAGGTCAGAAATACCATGCTTCCAAGCGGGCACAATAAGGGTAGGTAAACCCAGTATCTGATCGACAATATAGGCCACGTTCTCTGATGCAATGACCCCAACTTTATCCTTGGGTCGTTCGCCAACATGCTCCCAGGGTTCAATAACTACAACACTTTCTGCAATTTCTCCAGGATCGACCAGAGAAAGATCGTCTACATGACGACCCCAGGTAGGACTACGGTCACCGAGAGGATTTGGTGTATTACGTTCAGCGAGAAAAGCATCAATTAAAACTTGACTAGATTTAGACATTTATAGTGCCTCTGATTTTATTAGGACTTATATTTTACAATTTTTCTGAGTGCAGCCTTAATTCCTTAACAAAAAAATCAGAAGGTTTTAGATCGGTAATTTCAATGACACAATTATGCGTCCAGAACAACTGAATTCTAGCATTTCGGATATTTTTCCACCATCTTGGGGTCTGGTATCGCGCGATCAGCGACAAGAAGAGGATTGACTCAAAGGAAAATTTTTCTCTATTATCCCTTTAAAAGGGGAGGCTTTAAACCACAATTTTTCGGTAAATAAAGCTTTTAGCCTTTTTCGACTCTAAAAAAGTGCGCCTGTTTTAATTCCCTTACCCTCAAAAATTCAGAATTTGGGGGTGAGGAGGGGAAGAAAAATCAAAGAAAAATTATTCCTCCTACTTTCTCTGTCTTCCCACCCTCCCCAAACTTCCCACACTCCCCACCCTCTCAACACCTTAGCCCTATTTAATTTTTGGGCGAAAGTATGAACAATCGCATGGTTTCCTATATTCCTCAAGCTGCTAACCGTCAGACTCCGAATCGGATAAATGAAGTTGTGATAAAATTGAACATTATTTTCTGGAGTAACTTATGATATCGACCAAATCTTTGCCTTTGAGTTGGGAAGAACTACAACAACTCGCCACATTTGAGCGAGATACCATTAACGGACCAACCAATTCCCAAGCAAGATTGCGGCTGTTTGGACAAGCCGAATCAGATGTGCGAGTTACTCTTTATCGCGATCATCATGCTTGGTGTCCTTATTGCCAAAAAGTGTGGCTGTGGTTAGAGGAAAAGCAAATTCCGTACCGTATCGAGAAAGTCACTATGTTCTGTTATGGAACGAAAGAAAAGTGGTATAAGCAAAAGGTGCGATCGGGAATGCTTCCTGCGCTAGAACTTGACGGTCAGTTAATTACAGAAAGTGATAATATCTTATTAGCATTAGAAAACGCATTTGGTCCATTAAATCGGGTGGGAATGGGCGATCGCCGAGCGCTGCCTCTGCGCCAGCTAGAACGCCTACTCTTTCGCGGTTGGTGTAGTTGGTTGTGCTACCCCACGCGATCGCAAAGGGACGAACAACGCAGTCGAGATCAATTTACCACCATCGTGGCTAAAGTTGAAGCAGCTCTTGCCAGTACTCCAGGATCTTATTTTCTGGAAGAATTTGGTATAGTTGATTTGGTTTTTACTCCATACATCGAGCGGATGAATGCCAGTCTCTACTACTACAAAGGCTATTCATTGCGGGAAGAAAACCCAAAGCTCTCTGATTGGTTTGATGCTATGGAAACCCGATCCACCTATAGAGGAACACAAAGCGATTTTCATACCCATGCCCACGATTTACCACCGCAAATGGGCGGATGTTATCCTAACCAAGAGTCTCAAACTGAGATTAATCAAAAACGAGTCGATTGCGGTCCTTGGTTGGGATTACCAGATGTGATGTATCCAGAACCCGAAACGTCTCGAACAGAAGCTCTGCAACGGGTGATCAAGCATCGTGAGAATATCATTCGCGTTAATCCAGCGGACGATCGCCTTTTTGATGAAGCCTTGCGTTGCGCTCTGACTTACATGATAACAGGAGAACTGTGTCCGCCACCATCTGCTTCCGATCCAGCCCTGCGCTACCTGCGCGATCGTATTAATGTACCCAGAGATATGTCTATCTATGCTAGCAAACGACTGAGAGAAGCATTAGAAACGACGGCAGCTCTATCTGGCGATCGCCAAGGAATACCCATTCCAGTACGCGATCGGCGCGATCAAGACCCCGCTAATTTTACCCAAATTTAACAATGGAGTGAGAATTCCCCTCTTCAAACCTTGGATTGCAGAGGGGAACCCCTATTTGATTTTCAATAAAGGACATGGGATACTATTAAACTTTGGTGTTGAAGGCAAGAAAAAACCGAGTTTAATTTCAATCTGCTTCCCTTTTGCTTGACAATAAAAAACTTATTGTTCCGAAAATTTTATCTAAATCGGTAATAGCAATTCTCAACTTGCTTTTTGTGAATTCATCGGATACTAATTTTCCAAATTGCCATAATTCTCCATCTGTTACTATCCCATACACAGCAAGTTCCTCGGCTTTATTTAATTTTTGCACAGCAATCAACTCAGCGAGACATTGCCCCCATCCCTCACTAAAATCATTCTTTTTTGCTTCAACAACAACGACGATTGGAAAACCCAAAACAGTTTTACCTAATTCTGACTTTGTTGAAAACAAGTAATCAGGCGCTCCATTTAGTTTAGTATCGTATGTTATGAACTTGTGGCTCCAAAGAGTATACTTATCAATAAAACTTTTATAAACTTCTCTTAAAATTGGATAAATAATATTTTCACATCTTGAGTATTCAGATGTGTATATATCCATGTTCTGTTCGCTGAATTTCAATTCCCTGACAAACAGATCAGAAGGTTTTAAATGGGTAATTTCAATAAAGTCTGCTTCCAAATACTTGATCTTATACTCTTGTTGAACTTGAGCAATAGTTTTATAATCACTAAAAGCCATTAATAACTCTTACCTCTCAACGTGAAACTCTTGATTTAATTGCATTATATCCTAATTTTCTGCTTTTTATCGTTCAAGTCCCGCTAGAACATCGGCGGTGTCAAAGGCTAGGGTGTTATACTGGCTAAAGCTGTAACTTGTGGCAGGGTCAAGAATTGAAGGTTTCACCATTGCTTTACTCCAGCAGCTTTTAACTTCCCGGTGTTTGTCTCGTCGGTATGGACTGTCTTTGAGGGAAGTATAGCAAGCAAGCGCTCGCAAAACAAAATGTATGCGATCGCAGCAGGTAAAAACCTAGTGCATCATGATAAAGCAAGCAGGGATAAAGTCTCATCTTCGTCAAATAATTTGATCGCGCTAAACTCCCGACGCAGCAAATTTTCAACTTGTAATGTCGAACAGTTCCCAAGGCGAAGCCAAATCACTTTCAGTGGATTTCCAAATACTAAACTCAGATCGTGCATATCAGCATCTTTCGAGACGATGATTAGATCGTTGTATGCATGCATAATCCCAAACGATTGGGTCGATTGTCGCTTTCATGCCCACATCTCGAAGGTGAAGGGAGTTTGGGAAAAAATCGCTCAAACGGTTTGGTAATTTAGGCGATAGATTCTCATCAAAAAGTAATTTCATGGGGATAATGGGGCACTCATAAACCGACGATCGCGGTCAGCAGCATAAGCAATGCATGCTTTTAAATCTTCTCGCGTCAGATCGGGAAAATCGTCTAGAATTTCTGCTTCAGTCATCTCAGAAGCTAGGTACTCAAGGACTTCATAGACTGTAATACGCAAGCCACGGACGCAAGGCTTACCACCACGTTTTTCAGGCTCAATTGTAATGATGTCTCGGTAGTTCATAAACTGGCATGAGGAAAAAATGTTTACTTAGCATTATATCGAAAACTTTTGCTGCCCGCAGACAGAGAAGACTTCTAGAGCTTATCTGCAATGCGATCGCCAAGCTGTTCGATTTAGTACAGGGATAGGCAGGGAAACATTCAAGGATGAGTTGAGTTAATCCTGTGGTAAGTTCCCTATTGTTAACACACCTTACTGCTGTGGCTAGATTAGTTATGCAAAGGATTTTGTGAGTTACGCAGGAACAGAGATTATCTATTTATTGATAGATTGCTTCCCTGCTAACATAGCCTACGCGATCGGCGATCGTACTCAGCCAATAGCCAATTAACGACCATTTGTACCCGTAGACCAAAGTGGCACACCACGATTGGTGTAGACAACCACGTTACCATCTTGTTGAATAGCTAGGAAAGCACCTGGATTCCCATGAGTGTTTGAAGCCCAAAGAACACGGCCTCCATCTGCATAGATAACTAAATTACCATCTGCTTGCATTGCCAACACTCTAGCACCTTGGTCGTGAGTGTTTGTTGCCCATACTGACTGCCTGGATGGATTATAGAACCCCTGAGCGTATCTTTGGACGCGGTATGTGCTTTTGGCTTCCGTCCTCAGCCTGAGGAAGTTGTGGAAATTCAGGAACGAGAATGGGGAAAAAGCGGATGAGACCCCGCGTCGCCCAATAGCAAACCTGGTAGCTTCCCTTGCAGGTAGAAAAATACTCTCATCTCCCCATCTCCCCATCTCCTTCTCTATTTTTAAATAGATCCGTTTAGGGGTTCTATACAGAAGCTTTGGAAATGAGAAAGCAACTACTGGGGTCGGCACATCCAGATATTGCCACCAGTCTCAACAACCTGGCAGGTCTCTACAAATTCCAGGGGCGATACACAGAAGCGGAACCTTTATTTTTAAAAGCATTGACTATTTTGTTTTCACAACTAGGAGAAGAGCATCCCAATACTCAGACTGTTATGAAGAATTATGGAATATTTTTGCAGCAAGTCCTTAACGAAAATCGTCAAGGGGAGTTATCTGATCAAAGGAGTTTGCAGATTATCTCCCAGATGGAGAGCGAAGAGTAGGGAGGTGATTTCCGTTCTCGGTTTGTTTTTTACCTCAGTAAAATGCAGGTCAGAAAATTAGTTAAGTCCTGTCTTATTAAATTCATAAGCAAAACTAATTACATATCCTAATTTCTCATCATCAGGTAATTGATAATTTATACCCTCATCCCAGATTATTTTGTATACAAATCGCCTTAACTTTTATGAACAAAGATTGAGAGTATATACTCCTCATTTTGTCAATAAATGTAACGAAAAATTTCCAAATTCTTATAGAATTGTATCAAAACAAGAACTTACCCTACCTTTTTTTCACATTTTCTGGTAAATATACTCATTAAGTATCAGCAATTATCCTCAAGGAGCAATACTTAATGTTCACATCTGTTAAACCCGCCGTTCGCCACATTGTCCCAGAAGACTTGAAAGGGCGATCGCTCTTAAAAGTTGTATATATCGTTCTAGAAGCACAATATATACAACTTTTAAGAGCGTTCGCCACATTGTCCCAGAAGACTTGAAAGGGCGATCGCTCTTAAAAGTTGTATATATCGTTCTAGAAGCACAATATCAGAGTTCTCTCTCAGCAGCGGTGCGCTCTATCAACGAAAAAAGTCCTAATTTGGCCATTGAAATTAGTGGCTATTTAATAGAGGAATTAAGAGACCCACAAAATTACGAAAACTTTAAAAAAGAAGTTTCTGAAGCTAACATCTTTATCGCTTCCCTAATTTTCATTGAAGACCTGGCCGAAAAAGTAGTGGAGGCTGTTACCCCCCACCGAGATAAGCTGGACGCTGCTGTTGTATTCCCTTCCATGCCTCAAGTGATGCGCCTGAATAAAATGGGAAGTTTCTCAATGGCACAACTAGGTCAGAGCAAAAGCGCGATCGCTCAGTTCATGCGGAAGCGGAAGGAAAAATCTGGTTCTTCTTTCCAAGATGGAATGCTGAAGTTGTTGCAAACTCTGCCGAAAGTGTTGAAGTATATGCCTATTGATAAGGCGCAGGATGCTAGAAACTTTATGCTTAGTTTCCAATATTGGTTAGGGGGTTCGTCGGAAAACCTGGAAAATTTCCTACTGATGTTGGCAGATAAATATGTTTTTAAAGATAAGAAAAACAGCTCTCTCCAATATGTTGATCCAGTAGTTTATCCAGACATGGGTATCTGGCATCCCCTCGCACCAAAAATGTTTGAGGATGTTAAAGAGTATCTCAACTGGTACAACCAGCGCCAAGACATTTCTGAAGATTTGAAAGACCCCCTCGCTCCCTGTGTTGGTTTAGTATTGCAGCGTACTCACTTAGTTACGGGAGATGATGCTCACTATGTTGCGATGTTGCAAGAGTTGGAGGCAATGGGAGCGCGAGTTGTGCCTGTATTTGCTGGAGGGTTAGATTTTTCTAAACCAGTCGATGCTTATTTCTGGGAAGTTGCTGCTAAAGGAGTTGAACCCACACCATTAGTAGATACAGTTATTTCTTTGACAGGTTTTGCACTGGTGGGGGGACCTGCTAGACAAGACCATCCGAAGGCGATCGAATCTTTGAAACGGTTGAACCGACCATATATGGTAGCTTTGCCTCTGGTTTTCCAAACTACGGAAGAATGGGAAGAAAGCGAACTTGGTTTGCACCCCATACAAGTAGCTTTGCAAATAGCTATTCCTGAACTTGACGGAGCGATCGAACCTATTATTATGTCTGGACGGGATGGGGCGACCGGAAAAGCGATCGCTCTCCAAGACCGCATCGAAGCTGTTGCTCAACGTGCTCTCAAGTGGGCAACTCTTAGACGTAAACCTAAACTGAATAAAAAAGTTGCTATTACTATTTTCAGTTTCCCACCAGATAAAGGAAATGTTGGTACTGCTGCATATTTAGATGTATTTGGTTCTATCTATGAAGTTGTCAAAGCACTCAAAGGTAACGGTTACGATATTCAAGATTTGCCAGACTCCGCAGAAGAGTTGATGAAGCAAGTCATCCATGATGCGACTGCTCGGTATCAAAGTCCGGAGTTGAATATTGCTCACCGGATGTCAGTTGCAGAATATGAAAGTTTGACACCATATTCCGAACGTTTACATGAAAATTGGGGACCCCCTCCAGGAAACCTGAATAGCGATGGCGAAAATTTATTAATCTACGGTAAGAGTTTCGGCAACGTTTTTATTGGAGTACAACCAACATTTGGTTATGAAGGCGACCCGATGCGGTTGTTGTTCTCTCGTTCCGCTAGTCCCCATCATGGTTTTGCTGCTTACTATACTTATTTAGAACAAATTTGGAAAGCTGATGCGGTGCTGCATTTTGGTACTCACGGTTCTCTCGAATTTATGCCTGGTAAGCAAATTGGAATGTCTGGAGATTGTTATCCTGATAATCTGATTGGTAGTATTCCCAATATCTATTATTATGCAGCGAATAATCCTAGTGAGGCGACTATTGCTAAACGTCGGAGTTATGCTGAGACTATTTCTTACTTGACTCCCCCTGCGGAAAATGCTGGTTTATATAAGGGTTTGCAGGAGTTGAACGAGTTGATCGGTTCCTATCAAACTTTGAAGGATAGCGGACGAGGTATTCCCATTGTCAACACTATTATGGATAAGTGTCGGATAGTGAATTTAGACCAGGATGTGACGCTGCCAGAAAAAGATGCTCAGGAGTTGACTGCTGAGGAACGGGATAAAATTGTTGGGGATGTTTATCGCAGACTGATGGAAATTGAGTCTCGGTTGTTGCCTTGTGGTTTGCACATTATTGGTAAACCTCCTAGTGCTGAAGAGGCGATCGCTACTTTGGTAAATATTGCTAGTTTAGACAGAGAAGAGGAAGGGATAACTGGTTTACCTCGAATAATTGCTAATAGTCTCAACCGAGATATTGAGGAACTTTACCAAAACAATAATAAAGGTATTTTGGCAGATGTAGAGTTAGTTCAGAGTATTACGGAAGCGACTCGTGCTGCTGTTGCTGCATTAGTGAAACAACAAACCGATGCTGAAGGTCGAGTTTCCATGGTTAGCAAACTCAATTTCTTCAACATGAGGAAAAAAGCACCTTGGATAGAAGCTTTGGAAACAGCAGGTTTTCCGGATGTTGATGCGGAACTTATTAAACCTCTGTTTGAATATTTGGAATTTTGCCTTGAGCAGGTTTGTGCTGATAATGAGTTGGGTTCCCTGTTACGAGCGTTGGAAGGGGAATATATTTTACCCGGACCTGGTGGCGACCCTATTCGGAACCCCGATGTTTTGCCTACTGGTAAGAATATGCACGCCCTCGACCCCCAGTCTATTCCTACTGCTGCTGCGGTTAAGTCGGCAAAAATTGTGGTTGACCGTTTATTGGCGCGACAGATGCAAGAAAATGGTGGGCAATATCCAGAAACTATCGCTGTTGTGTTGTGGGGAACTGACAATATCAAGACTTACGGTGAATCTCTCGCTCAGGTAATGTGGATGGTAGGTGTGAAACCTGTACCTGATGCTTTGGGTAGGGTGAATAAGTTGGAATTAATTCCATTGGAGGAATTAGGTCGTCCGCGCGTTGATGTCGTGATTAACTGTTCCGGTGTATTCCGAGATTTATTTATCAATCAAATGAACCTTTTGGATAAAGCTGTGAAAATGGCAGCGGAAGCAGAGGAACCCGAAGAGATGAACTTTGTGCGGAAGCACGCTCTCAAGCAAGCGGAAGATTTAGGAGTAAATTTACGTCAAGCTGCAACGCGGGTATTTTCTAATGCTTCCGGTTCTTATGCTGCTAACGTTAACTTGGCAGTAGAGAATAGTACCTGGGAAGATGAGTCAGAATTACAGGAAATGTATTTGAAGCGCAAGTCGTTTGCGTTTAATTCTGACAACCCAGGAATGATGGAAGATAACCGGAAAGTGTTTGAGTCAGCGTTGAAAACTGCGGATGCGACATTCCAGAATTTAGATTCGTCGGAAATTAGTTTGACGGATGTGAGTCATTATTTTGATTCCGATCCGACAAAGATTGTAGCGACTCTCCGAGATGATGGTAAAAAACCATCTTCTTATATTGCGGATACGACAACTGCCAATGCTCAGGTGCGGTCATTATCTGAGACAGTACGTTTAGATGCGCGGACAAAAATGTTGAATCCAAAATGGTATGAGGGAATGTTGTCTCATGGTTATGAAGGAGTGCGGGAGTTGTCAAAGCGTCTCGTGAATACTATGGGATGGAGTGCGACTGCTGGTGCCGTTGATAATTGGGTTTATGAAGATGTGAATGAGACCTTTATTAAAGACGAGCAGATGCAGCAGCGGTTGTTGAATTTGAATCCGCATTCGTTCCGCAAGATGGTGACTACATTGTTGGAAGTGAACGGTCGCGGTTATTGGGAGACGAGTGAGAGTAATTTGGATAAGTTGCGTGAGTTGTATCAGCAAGTAGAGGATCGGATAGAAGGGATAGAGTAATTAATGGATAATGGATGATAATGAAAGTTATCTCTAATTATTAATTATCCATTGGTAGGGTGGGTGAATATTTGCTCACCTTACTTTTGAAAGTAAAGTCTGAAAAACTATCATTTTTGCCTCAAATCGCTGTCGAGATACTCCCCTATATATCATAATACCCCACCAAAGCAAAAAACATAAAACATATGATGGGTGAAAATGATTACCTGCATCTAATATATTAGCAAGTATAATCGCACTACCTAAGCTAACTATAGAGCTAATGATAAGACTAATGACGGTATATAAATCTAAGAATGGGGGTTCAACTGTTGCAACTGTTGAAAGTCGAATGCGTTGCCAAACTTTCCGAGGAAAGTGTCCAGTTAAATTACTTTCTGTTTCCATATCAGCTCTTTGCCAGCCAACTCTACTGCAAAACAATTTCCATCCTTGCTTATTATTTTTCGTTTTACTCATAGAAATCTGATGAATTTCCTTTTGGACAGAAAAACCAAATTTGCCTTTGCTATTTTCTGCCCAGAGATTGTCAATGGTACAAAGGTCTGTGTAAGGAAAGTTTTCTATATGCTTGAAATTCAGCCATCTTCCTGTTCCCTTTTGCTCTGAAACTTTTACCATACAAGTAATAGTTTCTTCATCTGCCTCTTTCCATTTTCCTTGATTAAGCAATCTCTCTAACCTAATGTAGCCACAAGGATGCGTTTTTTTTGGTGTGGGGTCGTCGTCCTTCTTAGGCTTTTTTTTTCGTTTATTTGGGACTATGCCAAAAGTTGAAAATATTTCCAACAATTTGCTAATTTCGCTATAATCATCCAAGTTAAGAAGAAATATAAACTGAAACTTATTTAGATAATTTAGGTCTCTAGGAACATCCTTGATACCAGCTCCAGGTAGAAATATAGGAATAATGGATATATTTTTCTTGCGACTACTTATATAACGATTATGTAAATAGTCTATCTCTTCCTCTTGCCATGGTCCTACACCATTTGTTCCAATAAAAAAGAAAGCAAGATTAGTTTTATCAAGTGCTTTATAGAGTTTTTTTTGCCATACAATTCCTCCTTTAAATTGATCTTCATCGAACCATGTGATAAAACCCCCTTGTTCAAGTTGATGTGCAATAATTCTAATGCTATCTTTATCACGACTGTTATGACTAAGAAAGACATCAAACTTTTCTGTTTCAGCCATTAACTATCTTCCTTTTTTCAAGATTCAACACCAGCAATTTGAGCAAGAAGTTCCTCGGCAATTTTTTCAACGGCAGGTTTGTCCTGACTATTGTGGCAAAGGAAAACATTAAACTTTTTTGGATCAGACATTTATATGTTAGAGTTTTTAATATTGGTTGAGTACAATAGTGTAGACTTGCACCCGAAAGTGCTACAGACTACAAGTCAAAAAACGGCGCGTCAAGAGAGAAAAATCATATTGATTGCTAGTCCTCCAATGTAGTTTTTCTCCTATTATTCTTAGTCGTTTATCCACAACAGGGAGGTGTCCTCTTGGAGCTGCAAGATCAAAAGTAATATCATCGTAAGATAACCATCCTCCACTAAACCCCCAATCTCGCTGTTTTTTCCATCCTACTTTCTGTACAAATAATTTGTAAGCATCTTTGTTCAGTTTTCCCAATATATTTCCAGTACCAATATAAATTTCCTTCTGAACACTAAACCCAAAACGTTCATTACTGTATTTGAGCCAAAGTTTATTTATTCTGTGAATGTCATCACAAGGAAGCCTGTCTATATCTTCTGCTCCCAGCCAACCTTCATTTGTACGTCCTACAAGTTGTAACAGATGAAAACAAGTTACTGAATCTGCTAATTTCCACTTTCCCAAACTAAGCTGTTTCTCTAATTCCTCTAAATTAGGATGCCACTTTGTCAGAAAAGGTCGTAATCCTTGGTTGAGAACAGCAATAGCAAGACCACCAACTGAATTATGAGATGCACCCACATCAGGGCCAGCTTCTCTGAGAATTTCGCGAGTAGTTCCAAACAAACTATAGAGGGAATTTAAAGCCTCTCTCATAATACCTTCATCTTCCTGCAAAGGTTGTACCGAAATACGCGTTACCAATTCAACATAAAGCGACCAAGCAGCATGACGTTCTGTTGAGTCAGCTTCCCATTCTGCTGAACCCAGACCAAAAGGAAGACTAACTGATACTTTTTTTAAAACAGCGGGGTCTCGTGTCATAAAATTTTCCTCATTTTAGAGATGGCTAGGCTTAAATAAAAAAAATTAATAGTTTCTAATAATGTAGCACAAGCATATTCTCAACTAATAAGGAATTTCCAGAAAAACTTATAAAATCAAAGAGCGATCGCTCTTTAAAGAAGCTATACTTTAGTCCAAAACCTTAACTCTAAATTGGCCACCTAGCCTGAAATTCTAAATATTCTAGCCAAAAGCCCATAAGCAAAAGCTCATCAAGTCAAACAAATTTGTGCAGTTATTATCAAATATCATCTAGAAAATTAAGCCAATGCTACACTACGAAATAATCGTATACTGGAGTCAAGAAGACCAAGCCTTTATAGCAGAAGTTCCAGAATTACCAGGTTGTATTGCTGATGGAGAAACCTATCAGTCAGCACTACAAAACGTAGAAATAATTATGCAAGAATGGATAGAAACTGCTCAAGAATTAGGACGAGAAATTCCTACACCAAAAAATCGGTCTATCTTGACATAGATAAAACAGGCGATAGAACTCCGTTCCGCTTCGCGATCGCTACTTTTTTATTACAACTTTTTGTGCTATCCTCAAAAGGATTACAAAAATCAAAACACAAAAGAGCAAAAACTATGAACAATAATTTAATAGAAATATCTCCAGAAATATTATCAGGTATACCAGTCTTTAAAAATACTCGCGTTCCTATTAAAACTCTTATTGATTATTTAAGTGCAGGAGAAACTATAGCAGATTTTCTTGATGATTTTCCTACGGTGACTCAAGAACAAGCAGTTTCTCTATTAAAGTTAGCTCAAGAAACATTATTGAAACAAACCTATGAAAATATTGCTGGATGAATGCTTACCTAAAAAGCTCAAAAGAGAAATTATAAATCATCAAGTAATAACAGTTCCAGAACAAGGTTGGGCAGGAATAAAAAATGGAGAGTTGTTAAAATTAGCATCATCAAGTTTTGATGCTTTTATAACAATAGACCAAAACTTAACTTCACAACAAAATCTGCAACAAATTGATTTAATAATAATCGTTTTCGTTCATACAATATTCTTATTTTGGCTACCCTTATTGATTGAACCCATATGCTCGCTCTTCTATCATCCCTTTGATTGGCCTTGGCAGTTATAATTATTGCCTATCCCATTAGACATCTGGTAAAAATCAAAAATCAAATCAATTCTCACACTATATATATCAATTATTTCCCCTCCTGGGAGGGGGAGGGGCGAGGGGTGGGTTCCCTACTGCCTACAGCAAAGCTGCCTACTGCCTCATTTGGAGGAGATGTCTATTATATTGAGTGGATACGATTCTGCCTACTTAAGAATTATTTGTATTTCCAAATTTTATTCCTCTTCATCATGGGATAAAGAATTAAGGTCAAGTGATAATTGTTGGGGAAGTTGATCTAGTTGGAAATACTGATGAAATTTATCTGTGACTTGTAACCAATAAGAACGAGATTCCTTTTGACGACGTTTACGAACAAACCCCAAGGTAACAAGTTCTGGAACGTGCTGATAAACTCCTGAACCACGAATATCTACTAATTCTGATTGAGTAATACCTCCTTTGAGGGCGATCGCTGCTAAAGTCCTCAGAGCACCTACTCCCAACTCTGGTTGAATCAAAGATTCTATCAACTCAGCAAAAGTTGCTTTGAGTTGAAGACTATAACCTTTTTCTGTTTCTATAACTTCTAAGGCAGTATGTCGATGGGCATATTCAGACATTAATTCGATTAAAGCATCTTTAACTTGGCCACGCTCACATTTGGCAATTTCAGCAATTTCAGAAATGGAGAGGGGTTGTCCTTTGAGGTATAAAATTGCCTCAATTTTACTAGGAAGACTAAACATTTAGTATCATTACTTTGGGGTTCAAGAATTTAGAATTTAGAATTTAGAATTACCTCTTCTTATAAATAAGAGGATTGGATCGATGGATTTTTTTTCTTCTCTTGGTCGATTGGATATGGCTCCAAAACCAGCTCTGATCAGAGCTGCTTTCCTTACGGAATGCTACCGCAAACGCGGTTCGCCATCCCTCCACCGCTTTTTTATCCATGAATTGAGAGGCTTTATACCTTAATTTTTCGGTAATTGTGATTAGAAAACTTTGCTCATCAATGAAGCGCAAAGTAGTCTAGTCTGATTTTTTTATCATAAGGTTGTTGTTAGGTCAAACTTGAAGTCCAAATCTAATATCATGTCCGGTAGCAAAGGTCAGGAAGAAGGAAGAAG
Organism: Okeania hirsuta; assembly: GCF_003838195.1. Classification (GTDB taxonomy): domain Bacteria; phylum Cyanobacteriota; class Cyanobacteriia; order Cyanobacteriales; family Microcoleaceae; genus Okeania; species Okeania hirsuta. Next base: position 31,445 of record NZ_RCBY01000010.1, on the reverse strand, counting down.
GAAGATGCAGGAAGCTTAAGAGCAAGAAAAAAAGTTAAGTCCTATATAAATCATCAATTATTTATCCCTGTTCCCTGTTTCCTATTCCCTCTTTTCTGGACATATCCAATAAAATAGGTATTTGATTTTAACAAATTTTTGTGCTATAATAAAACATTGTGTCTAAAATTACTGCAAATCATGCCAAAACTAAAAACTCGCAAGGCGGCAGCTAGACGCTTTAAAGTAACAGGCAGTGGAAAAATCATGCGTCGTAAAGCTTTTAAGAGTCATCTGTTGCAACATAAAAGCTCCACTCGCAAGGGTCGTCTGTCTAAAATGGCTCTTGTCCATGAGACTAATGAAGAAAATGTACGTTTAATGCTTCCATATTTGTAAAATTTTAGGGGGAAATTTATGACCAGAGTCAAAAGAGGTAATGTTGCCCGTAAACGCCGTAACAAAGTTCTTAAACTAGCTAAAGGATTTAGAGGTAGACAGTCTAAACTATTTAAAGTAGCTAACCAGCGAGTTATGCAGGCGTTACGCAATGCCTATCGCGATCGCCGTAAACGCAAACGGGATTTCCGTCGTTTATGGATTACTCGGATAAATGCTGCAGCTCGTCAACAGGGCATGAGTTATAGTCAACTAATAGGTAATATGAAAAAAACTAATATTGCCATTAACCGTAAAATGTTAGCCCAATTAGCAGTTTTAGATCCTGAAACTTTTGCTAAAGTAGTTGAATTAGCAAGTCAAGCTAAAGGATAATATCAACTAGAAGATTTAGGGAGTTGGGAACCGGGAATTTTTATGACAGTTACTTCCTACTTCCTACTCCACTCCATAAGATTTCAAATCTAGCCTTATTACTTATAAAAATTAATATTAATTATGGATAGCACTCTACCAGTTTTATACCTATTAATACTACTGATATTATTGTCTGTGGCAGGTATATTTGTCATTCGCCAGATTGCGAAGACAAGGAAAACTGAAATTCAGCTTTCTAATTTGAAAAGTAAACTGACAAAAGAACAGGGAACAATAGATGAATATTATCAGCTTGGCAGTATATTTTTAGAAAAAAAATTGTATTCTCAAGCAACTGAATTGTTACAAAAAGCTCTGAAATTAAAAGGTTCAGAAAATTCAGAAAGTTTTGCTAAAATTTATAATGCTCTTGGTTTTTCTTACTTTGCTAAAGAGCAATACGATATTGCTATTAGGCAATATAAAGAAGCATTAAAAATAGACCCTAGTTATGTAACTGTTTACAATAATTTAGGCCATGTTTATGAGAAGAAAAAATTAACTGCTCAAGCTTTAGAAGCTTATGAGTCAGCATTGAAATGTGACCCAAAAAATGATACTGCAAAAAGACGTGCAGAATCTATGAGAAAACGTTTGATACCATCTTCTTGAAGAAGGAAGAAGGAAGAAGGCAGAAGGCAGAAGGCAGAAGGTAGAAGGCAGAAGGCAGGAAGCAGAAGGTTTTCTCCTATTGTCACCTTAATTTTATACACAAACTATGCTACCGGACATCATATAACTTCTAACTTTTGACTTTTGACTTTTGACTTTTGACTTTTGACTTTAGTGAGGACTTTTGAATTTATTGAAAGGGTATAAGCTTCATGGGAATTTTCATCACAAACTCTGTACCTTTACCAGGATTAGAATTACATTTTAGGCTACCGCTATGTTTCTCAACTACAATTTCATAGCTAATAGATAATCCTAGTCCAGTACCTTTACCAACTTCCTTAGTTGTAAAGAAAGGATCGAAAAGACGTTCTTTGACTTCTGGTGGAATACCAGGTCCATTATCCCGAATACAAATTTGTACAAATTTACCAACAACTTTAGTGGAAATTTCAATGAGACTTGGTTCTAATTTGATTTGTTCGGTAGTCCGCTTTGCATCTTTTTCTTCAATAGCGTCAATGGCATTACTAATAATATTAATAAATACCTGATTAAGCTCTCCTGGATAACATTCCACCTCTGGAAGATTACCATAATTTTTAACTATCTCAATTGCAGGAAGATTATGTCGCCGATTAATACGATTGTATAAAATAGTAAGAGTACTATCAATTCCTTCATGGAGGTTAGCTTTTTTATGTCCAGATTCATCAAGGCGTGAAAAATTTCTCAAAGATTTGACAATATCTTCAATACGATTAGCTCCCACCTTCATTGAGTTAAAAAGTTTCGGTAAATCTTCCTGCAAAAATTCTAATTCTATAGCTTCTATTTCTTCCTGAATTTCAGGATGTGGGTTAGGATAATGGGTTTGATATAGATCGATCAAATTGAATAAATTTTGAGTATATTCCTTAGCATGAGAAAGATTGCCATAAATAAAACTGACGGGATTATTAATTTCGTGAGCTACTCCTGCTACAAGTTGACCCAAACTAGACATCTTTTCATTTTGAATCATCTGAGTTTGAGTCCGCTTCAGTTTCTTGAGAGTAGTTTCTAATTCTCTTGTCTTGCTGCGACTTTGATTATAAAGTTCTGCTTGAGTCAAGGCAATATCTAACTGTTCCACTACAGCTTTTAGTAAACTAATTTCTGTATCACTCCAGTGGCTGATCTGAGTGTGATTATGACATACTAATGCTCCAATTTGACCTGATGTTTTTTGAAAGGGAACAGACAGAAAAGATTGAATTCCTATTGATTTGAGCAATTTTCTAAAGATTCGATCTGGTTCTAAGTCATTATCAACTACTTTGATAACTTCTAAATGCAAAGCCTTTTGATTAATCGAACCTAATATCGAAGCTGGATATTTATCTGGTATATCGGGCAAACCTGGAATTTGAGATACATTACTAGAATACCAATAAGGTTCTTCTGCATCAGTGCAATACCAGGAAAAAAGGCATCGATCTGTTTGCATCAACTCCCGAACTCTATTGAGAGTAGTATTTAAAATAGTTTCAATATCCAGAGACTGGCGTATCTGACTGATAATTTGGTTAAAAAGTTGTTCTCGTTGAGCCTTTTCTCGTAACTTTTGTTCAGTACCCTTGAGTTCAGTAATATCTCTTGTCATACCTACAATACCAATAATATTGCCTTCAGCATCTTGAAAAGGTGTTTTTGTCGTGAGGAAGATTCTGAGTTGACCTTGTATGGGCACAATTTCCTCATAATCTTTTGAAATGCCACTATTAATAGTTTGGCGATCGTTATCTCTGACTTCTCGTACAACTTCAAGAGGCAATATAGCTGTATCATCCTTGCCAAGAATATCCTCAACTGATTTATTAAAACTATTGGCAAAAGCAGTGTTAACTAACAGAAATTCTCCTTGTAAATTTTTGGCAAAAATTAAATCTGTCGTACTATTAATTACTCCATTTAATAAGTTATAACTCTCTTTGATTTTGGCTTCTGCTTGCTTGCGATCGCTAATATCCCTACAAATACAAATAAGTCCTACATCTGTCATTGTCAAAGCAATTTCCTGGAAGAACTTTGTACCATCTTTGCGTTTAGCAACACACTCTCCCCGCCAAAAACCTTGTTGAGAAATTATAGGAAAAGCCTCTTTCTTTATACGTTCTATTTGTTCCTGTTCATATAAAATCTGCCAACTTTTACCCAGTAACTCTTCTGGGTTATCGTACCCGAGAATCTGCACATGAGCATGATTTATGTATGAGTAATGTTCTCCATCAACTAAAATTGCAATCCCATCAATTGCTGCTTCAATTGCCATCATTTGCTGTTTGAGTTGTTCTTCTACTCGCTTGCGTTCAGTGATATCTGCATAAGTACCGAGAATACCGAATATTCTACCCTTTTCATCAACTAAAGGAACTTTGCAAGTATCTAACCAAACCAGATTGCCATTAGGTAGCTGTCTTTGTTCAACTAAGTGCATTTGTGGTTTGCCAGATAACATAATTTCTTGATCGCTCTGTTGTTCTAATCTTGCCTTCTCCTCACTCAAGGCAAAATTATAGTCTGTATTACCAACAATTTCTTCGCAAGATTGGTGATTTATTTCTCTAATAAACGTACTATTACAACCTTTGTAAATACTATTGCAGTCTTTCCAGAAAATAGCTTGGGGCAAAGTATCTACAATAGTTCTGAGTAACTGTCGTTGTTCGACTAATTCAGACTGAATTTTTTGGCGTTCTGTGACATCATGCGCCATACTGAAAAGACTAATTAGCTGATGAGCATCATCATAAAACGCAAAATTGTGCCACTCACAAATAATAATTTTTCCTGTTTTAGTTATGTTTTCATTAATATTGAATGTTCCTCCTGTTCCTGCAAGTAACTGTTGAATTACTTGAGCTACATCATCCTGAGCTGAGGGAGGAACAAGATTAAATTCTGAGGTTGACTTACCAAAGACTTCTGCTTTGCTATAACCAAAGATTTTTTCTGCAGTATGATTCCAGTCAACAACGCGAAAATCAGCATCCAATTCTATTGCAGCTAGAGGAGACTTTTCAAAAAAATATCTTAATTTTTTTTTGCTCTGACGCAAGGCAACTTCAGTTTTCTTTAGTTCAGTAGTGTCAAGAATAATGCCATCCCAATAGACATTTCCATCTTTTTGTTTGCATGGCATTGCAGTTGCTTGTAGCCACTTGAGCTTGCCAGAAGGAGTGGTAATTCTATATTCTGTTTGCCATATTGCTTCAAGTTTGAATGCCTGAGTTACAGACTGCTGAACAGTAAGGAGATCGTCGGGGTGAACTAATTCCCACAACATACTATTATCCTGAAGGGCAACTTCTGGTTCGACTTCGTAGATATCATCACAACCGTCGCTCAGAAAAGTAAATTTTCCTATAGGATCTGTAGGAGATTGGTAATATTGATAAAAAAGTCCAGGGGTGCTAGCAGCAATACGTTGCCAACGATCTGTAACTTCTTGTAGTTGTGCTGCTGTGTGCTTTTTCTCAGTGATATCTTCGATGGATACTACTATACCTGTCACATTTCCTTCTTGGTCATGGAGTGGTATTTTGTTGGTATCGATCCAAGCTTGACTACCATCTGGACGATGTTGGGTTTCTGTCATATTAAACTCTGGGGTGTTAGTTTCCATAATTCTAAAATCGCACTCCCGATACCACTCAGATTCTTCTTTGGTCGAAGGGAGATCGTAATCAGTTTTACCAATAATTTCTGTAGGTGATGAAAAACCACAAATTTGAGCAGCATAACGGTTGCACCCTAAAAAAACGCTGTTGCGGTCTTTCCAAAAAATCATTTGAGGTAAGCTATTGATAATTGAGTATAATAACTGTTGGGACTTTTGAACCTGTTTCAATTCAGTGATATCTTGAGAAAATGTTACTAAATAACTAATTTTTCCTTGACTATTACGCAGAGGAATTTGATGGATAGCTAAATAGCGTTCTTCTGTATGATCATTTAGTTTGAGTTGGGTAGTTTTTTCTACTGGATGTCTATGGTTTGTCTCCCTGCTGAATTTTAAAATTTCTGTTTGATTTTCATTGCTGAGTTGTTGAAAAGCACGATTACTATAAAATATTTCCTGGTTCGTCAAATCTTGACAAATCAAGTTTTCAGGTAAAATATCTAATATTTGCTCCAACTGATATAAACGTTCTTGAATAATAGCATTTTCATTTTGTAAATCAACTAACTGTTTTTGGCAGGTGCACAAACTATTGACATCAGATTTCATAACTTTTTACTCGCTAATATTAGGAAATTATATTATTTTGATTAGTTGAACATTCACTAATATCATAACTAATATCATTGTTTTTGACATCTGTATTTATATATAGTTAAAGCGTACTAATTTTGATGGGGTTCACAAAAATAAGAGCCAATAACTCTACTGCTATAGATTATGTCATTAGGTAGGTAAAGACTAAATACCATTTTGGTTTCAACTGTAAAAATATTTGACAGGAAAAAGACAAAATGCTGATAAAAAGGAATCAGAATAATGATATTGTCCATAGCAATTATTTTCTGGGTTTGCTGGATGACTTTGCACTCTAAAGCAAATCCTTCTCTGTAGCGATCGCTATAATTTGCTTGCTGGGGTTGAAATTGTTTTTCTCAGATTAGATCGCCATATTTATTAATATTACTGACATCAGTATTTTTGAAGAAGGAGACAGGATACAGGAGACAGGAGACAGGAGGAAAATTACATGGGGATAGTCAACGAAGGGCCGCTCCGCGTCTACGCTCCCCCAAGTAATTTTGAACACCCCCGTTGACGGTGGGGTATTAAACCCACAAAGAAAATGATAATATTATGTCCGTTTAATAACGTTATGGAAAAAACCGAGCTTCTAGCTTCAAAGAAGACTATTTAGTTTTTTAAATGTCTCCTTACTGACTAGAGTTGAGTAGTAGTTACCCATCCTCTGATTACCGGATTTAATTTATTAGTTTTTTAAATGTCTCCTTACTGACTAGAGTTGAGTAGTAGTTACCCATCCTCTGATTACCGGATTTAATTTAGCGGTGTTGGTGATTTGAGGTATGATATCAAATTAGTTAACAAAAAACTTTCTCTTATACTACTCTTTCTTCTTACAGCGCTTTCCGTTGTTATGAGGCACAGTAACAACACTTGGCAAACCAGTTTTTTAAATGTTGAGGATTCATTGACTTAATTGCCACAGAGATGATTCTATCAACCATTTTTGCTGTAGTTGGAGAAAAGCTCCGTAAAAAAGATTTTAATTGTGACCACCATAATTCAATGGGATTAAAATCCGGTTAGTATGGAGATAAATTTATGACTTTAGCTCCTACAGATTCAATTCTATGTTCAATTGATGCTAGTTTATGTGCGGGTAAATTATCCATAACTACTACTGCTACTGGCCATGACTCTGGCAGTAAAAAATGTTCAATAAATACTTTGAATGCTTTGCTATCCATGGAATTATTTATTGTCATTAACCCTACTACTTCTTTAACACTTATTGCACCAATTACTGTAACTTTTTGACCTCGATAAAATGGCTTCATTTCATATACTCTAGTTCCCTTGTTTGAACCGGCATGAGTTCTTGTTAAACCAAGCATTACACCTGTTTCATCTATAAACACTGAGCTGATGCAGATGTATAAAGGTAACATATTTCTGCTAATTTTCGATTTTCTGCTAATTTTCGATAATGAGTTCTGATACTTTTGGAGGATGGTTTAATCAGCGTTTTCAATCCTTTCAGTTTTTTCATGTCTATAGATTTGGCAAATTCCATAAGTCTTTCTTCCATACCGTGTAATGTGACGTTTGGACTTTAGGGGACTTATTTCCCCTCCTTGAGGTGTGCCCACCCCCATTCCCCAGGAGGGAAGCTAGAGAGGTGGGTGGAATTGCTTGTTGTCAAACACTCGCTACTTTAGCCATTGCTTGATTAATTTTCTATAGGGAGATTAACCTATCGTTCCTAACAACGCATGAGAGAGAAAAACATTTTTATTATGGCTAATTAATGAGATTTGATATAACCACTAAATTTTAATCATAACTGATTATCCAAACATGATATAATTAACGTTTATTACTTTTGACTTTTTAATTTTGACTTTTGATTTTTTTGAAGGTAAATTATGAGTTCTTGGCAAGATAGTTTCAAGAAATTTACAGGTAAAACTCGATTTGTTGTCTCTCGTTTATTTGTTCACTTAGCGGGTTCAGAGGTAACGCCTTTATTGGGTGTTTTGAATCGAGCTGTGAGGGAGATAGTTGCATCAGAAGGTAACTTGGAAGTAGCAGGAGAAAGACTGGTTGAAGTCTGTCAGAGTCTCCTACAGTATGATACCTATTGGCAGTCTGCTTCTAATGAGGGAGATGTGATCTGGGATGAAGGAGAAGCAGGAGATTTCTTTGACGAACTCTTTACAGACTCAGCCTCTCGTTACCTAAGTTCTGGGGACAATGAAGATTATGAGGCAGATGACCAACCTCTAACTTTATCACCTACTGGTAATTTAGTAGTAATGCTCACAGTTGCTTTTCAGGGAGAAGTGCCAGATATTGAAGCCGATCTTGCTAGCATGAATGCAATGACTGTAGCATTAAAAGCCTTAATTAATCTGCATTATCAAGAAAAACTGCGAGGTATTCAAATACATTTTTCTCCAGCACGTTTAGGGGATGAGTTAGACAATGAACAACTATTACTCAATTTTCCTGAATTGATTCCCCTGTAGGTTATTTCAGTTATCAGTTAGCCTCCTCCGGAGGAGCTACGCTAACAGTACCTCTCCAATAAGGAGGCTACGAAAATACGGAATTTTCTTTTTTTTATCCCCTTAAAAGGGGAGACTTGAGACTACAATTTCTCGGTAAAACTTAAGATAGTTCGGTTGATCAAAATAATTTGGTCGCGCAACCTCGCCTTTTAAGGCGATCGGGTTTTTGGAGGGTTGCTCACGCATCCCCTACTTCCCCTCCCAGGAGGGGTTAGGGGTGGGTTAACTTCTGACTTCTGACTTCTTTATTCCCCTCTCAAAGGTAAAATAAAGGTATAATAATAAGTAACACTCACTCAAAATTAGATTATTTAGGAGCGATCGTAAAATATGTTGCGTAAATTGACGGTATTGTTTATGTGTTTAACATTGTGTTGGACAACAGTCGCTTGTGGCAGTTCAAACACAACTTCAGATCAAAACTCAAATCCCAATATTCCCTCCAACCCCATTAAGCAAAACCGAAACCAAGTAACCCAGGGGCAATATCCTGTACAACAGGCAACTTATAATGATGCTAACGGTGAGTATACATTAATGTTGCTGAATACTCCGTCAGGTAAACCACCGATGTATAGTACGACAGATTTGCAAATGGCAAGTTTGACTGAGGAAGAAATTCAGGAAGGCAAAACTAACTATGCTGAGATTAATGGCAACCAAGCTAGTTTACACATTAAACCAGACTTTAAAATTGAATATGTACATAACGTAACTGAAACTCAAACAAATCCCGAAACAGGTAGACAAGAAACAATAATTGTGCGTCGGGAGTCTAACTTCTGGACACCTTTTGCTGGAGCAATAGCAGGTCAGGTAGTTGGTGGAGCAATTAGTAATATGTTGTTCAGACCTCAATATTATGTACCGCCAGTTTATCAACCAGGTGGAGTAATGACTGGTTATGGTGGGTATGGTAATAGCTATGACCAAGCTGTTAACCGATATCAAGAACGTTATCAAGCTCCACCAGCAGCAGTTAAAAATCGTCAAACATTGCGTGCTACAGGTGTAACTAATTCAACTAGAAGTAACAACACTCGCAGACAGCAGCAAAATCTCAATCGTTCCACAGGAAGCGGTGCTAGTGCTAGTGACTTGCGTCGTTCCAATCAAGCAAAACCTCGCCAACAACGTCGTAGTTTTGGTAGTGGTGGGTTATCTCCCTCTCGTCGCGGTGGTGGTTTTGGATCTAGACGACGCCGATAAATTAATCACATTTATCTAAAATAATACCCACAACAATTAATTAATCTGAGCAGGGGCGAACAACTTTTCGCCCCTAAATTTCGAGTTAATTAGCTACTTATATCATGTCCGGTTGAACAGTTATAAATAAACGACGGAGGAATCAGGTGGACCTCCTCAGGAGTCAGGAGGGAAGAAAGAGGAGGAGAAAGTTTTTTTTATCACTAGACATCTGATGGAAAATAAATAAACCTTTTAATTAGAGCAGGTTTTGGATACGAAAAATTCACCCTAAAAAATCATTTTTCGTGCCTTTTTCGTAAAAATATCTTAAAAAAATCTTATCTTTTGCCTGTTGCCTACTCCTGCAAAAAATCTATATCTTTTTCACCAGAGGTCTACTAATTATCCAGACATGATATTACTGTTCTTCTGTAAGAACAGCAGGGAAGAGGGAACAGTGGGAAAAATATTTCCCCTGACTCGGATCATCAGATTCTTCTAAATTTTCTGAGTTAATCATCCTCTGAATATTGTGGATTCAGCACTAATTTAATTTTTCAATTTGCACCTGCTTTTCCTTTAGTAATATATCAAAATTAGGCATTGCTGAATTAAGGTATGAAAGTAAGTTTATAGGGAATAGGGAATAGGGAAAAGTTATATAAAATCCGGTTAAACAACCATAGAATGGTTAAGTTAGGAGTCCTCAGGAGTCAGTCCTCAGGAGTCAGGAGAAGAAAGAATTACAAAGATGAGCGTAGTTATGACGATTGAAGATTTTTTTTATGTCCAATTAAACGGATTTGATATTAATAGGGAAAAGTTAATATTAACAAGTAGTTCAAACTATCCAAAATAAAAAATACAAAAGACAAAATTATCAAATCATACCTAGAATCAGCAACGCCCAAAATTAAAACTTACTTTCACAGTTTAAACCAAAATACTATCTTCTAGTTTAATTTAGTCTAGTAGACATCTGGTAAAAATCAAAAATCAAATCAATTCTCACACTAGATATATCAATTCTTTCCCCTCCTGGGAGGGGGAGGGGCGAGGGGTGGGTTCCCTACTGCCTACAGCAAAGCTGCCTACTCCCTCTTTTGGAGGAGATGTCTAGTGCCTATATCTAATTATTGATTGATGTTTCCATCAAAATTTTATGAGAACCCAATTCTGGAGAATTATCAACAGGGCGACGCTGAATATACTGACCATCTGATTGTAAATCCCAAGCTTGACGGTTGTCAGATAACAGAATACCCATAATCTCTTGCAGCTCTTTCGTTAAGTCAGGATCTTCAATAGGAGTAATAGCTTCTACCCGACGGTCAAGATTACGAGGCATCCAGTCCGCAGAACCAATATATACCTCCTCTTGAGCATTATTATAAAAGTAGAAAATACGAGAATGTTCTAAATAACGCCCAATAATACTTACTACCTTAATATTTTCACTTACACTCTCTAAACCAGGACGCAGACAGCAAATACCTCGAACAATCAAATCAATTTTCACCCCTGCTTGAGAAGCTTCGTATAACTTAGCAATTATTTTCGAGTCCACCAAAGAATTCATCTTAGCAACAATGCGACCTGTTTTTCCTTTTTGGCAATTCTCAATTTCACGATTAATGAGCTTAATAAAGCGATCGCGCATATTTACAGGAGCTATCAACAATTTCCGATAAGACTGCTGGCGCGAATATCCTGTCAAGAAATTAAACAAATCTGTTAAATCTGCTCCTAACTCTGGGCGACTGCTAAATAAACCTAAATCAGTATAAAATTTAGCTGTTTTGGGATTATAGTTACCAGTGCCAATATGAACATAGCGACGGATATGACCTTCTTCCTGACGCACCACCATCACAATTTTCGTATGAGTCTTCAGACCTGCTAAACCATAAACAACGTGAACGCCAGATTGTTCTAACTTCCGCGCCCACTGAATATTATTTTCTTCATCAAATCTTGCTTTCAATTCCACCAATGCTGCTACTTGTTTGCCATTTTCTGCTCCAGCAATTAAAGCATTGATAATAGGTGAATCTCCAGAAGTACGGTAGAGAGTCATCTTAATTGCCAACACATTAGGATCGTGGGCAGCTTGAGTAATGAAACTTTGTACCGTACTTGCAAAAGAGTGATATGGATGATGTACCAATACATCTTTCTGGCGAATGACTGCAAAAAAGTCTATGCCATTATTCTTATTCTGGTCAGAAGTTGCTATGCGATCGCCATGATTTCGCAACCGTGATGGGATAGTAGATGCCCAATTTGGATCTTTGAGTTGTGGTAATGGTAACCCCATGAATGACATCAAATCTTTTAAATCAAGTAATCCATCTACTGTGTATACATCCTTTTCTGATAGCTCCAACTTTTCCATTAATATCTTTTTTAATGTACTAGGCATTGTTGAATTAATTTCCATTCTCACTACGGTACCACCAATACGGCGTTTTTGCAGTTCTTTTTCAATTACCAATAGCAAGTCATCACCTTCATCTTCTTGCACTGATAGATCGGCATCACGAGTAACCCGAAATAGATGATATTCCTGGATATCCATACCAGGAAACAGAGCACCCAAGTTATGAGCAATGACTTGTTCGAGAGTCACTCCCATCCAATGTACAGTTTCATTCTTTTCTTGCACCTGTAGTTTTTCTGGCAAGGGTAAAAACCGAGGTAATATTTTGGGAACTTTGATTCTGGCTAATAAATCTTCCTGAGTTTCTGGATTTTTCAGCATTACTGCTAAGTTTAAACTGAGATTAGATAGATATGGAAAAGGGTGACTAGCATCAATAGCTAAAGGTGTTAGTACAGGAAATATATGTTCTTCAAAATAGTTTTGTAAGTATGTTTTTTGTTTTTGATTGAGGTCTATATAATTGAGGATATGAATGCCATTTTTTACTAACTCTGGTCGTAAAGTTTTCTCAAAGAATTGATGTTGTAAAGAAACCATTGGCAATAGTCTTTGATTAATCCCATCAAGTTGTTTTTGGGGGGTACGACCGTCTGGAGTTAATTTATTTACTTCAGCTTCTATTTGTTTTTTCAGAATTGCTACTCTGACCATGAAGTATTCATCTAAATTAGAACTAAAAATTCCTAAAAACTTTAAACGCTCTAATAAGGGAGTACGGGGGTCTAAACCTTCAGATAAAACTCTACGGTTAAACTCTAACCAACTAAATTCTCTATTAAAGTAGTATTGTGGATCGCTAAAATTTTTTTCTGCCTTAGTTTCTGCACTTTCTGTCGCATTCTTTTTGTTTTTGGACATAGTTAATTAAGGTATATTTTGATATTTGTTCAAATTAATATTGATTGTAAGGTAGTCTTGAACCTTTGTAAAGTATACTTTTTTAATAAATAGTTAGTATAGTTAGATACTTTTATTAATCTAGTTAAATTGGTGGTAAAGTTCAATTTTTTCACAGGATGAAGTGATAGAAATAAGATAGTAATTTTTTTGACTTTGTTTGTGATAGCAATCCTATTTCAGTTGCGGGTAAAAATATCTTTGAATTTAGGGAACTCTTAACAGGGAACAGGGAATAGAGGTAAAAGTTTCAGATTTTTTATATATCCTTAGATTTTTGACAAATTATTTCTGATTGCTATCTTTCTATAGATAAGTTATGGTTTGGTAAATAAATGTTTAAATGATGGTATTGAAGAAGGAGACAGGAGACAGGAGACAGGAGACAGGAGGAAAATTACATGGGGATTCGCTCCCCCAAGTAATGCGTGAACACCCCCGTTGACGGTGGGGTATTAAACCCACAAAGAAAATGATAATAGTTGAATTTATTTGAGTTTCAGTAGCACAAATATCTGTGCTATTTTTTAGGAGTAAAAATTTGTAGCCTTAGCAAAAAAAATAATGCTTTGTTTAACCGTTTTTTGTGGATAAAAATCTATGTATTATGAAGATTGTGTAAAGGGATTATGAAGATTATGTAAAGCCACTAAAAAATCACTCAAAAGTAATAATGTTTATGTTATAGTAAATTCCAAGCTTTGTTCCATGAATATCCCGAACCTCTTGCTGTGTCATACAAGGTTTTATTATTAATAAAAGCATTGTAGATTAAGCTGATGGTGTTTTGATCCAACAAAGCCCTAAATCAAGATCAAGTTAGGCAAAATAAACAGGAAATTCTACTAATCTTATGGCAACTTTTAATGTAACCAACACCATGGATGCGGGTAATGGCAGTCTGCGGGATGCTATTGCGATGGCAAATGCTACGCCGGATGCCGATACCATTACCTTTGATAGTTCCCTCACAGGAATGACCATCGGACTGACCAGTGGAGAATTATCGATCACCAATCCTCTCACCATCAATGGATTAGGTGCAAATCTGCTGACAGTGGATGCACAACAGAATGGCTTCCGGGTCTTCAATATCGATAACGGCAATAACGATCTGATTGATGTATTCATAGATGGCTTAACCATTACTGGAGGCAATCCAATAGGTGGTGGTGGTGGAATTTTCACCTCCGAGAATCTGACCGTTCAAGACAGTATCATCTCCGGCAATACCTCAACTGGCATTGAGGGGCAATACGACATAGGCAGATCTATTGATGGTGGTGGAATCAATAGTTATGGTGGTTATTTGAAAATCGTCAACACAGATATTATTAATAATGAAGTCAAGGGACAATTAGCCGACGGAAACCCCGAATTTCAAAATGATTTTGGTGACGACCCTGACGGTGGTGGTGTATCCATCCGCAATGGTCAGCTCAACGTTGTTGATAGCACTATTTCCGGTAATAAAGTCACTGGTGGTCTGAGTGACGGTGGTGGGATTTATGGTTGGTATAGTGACATAACGGTTACTAATTCGACTATCTCTGGCAATACTCTTGAAGGAACTGCCCTGGGTAGCGGTGGTGGTATTTATAACCGCCATGGTAATACGACAATCGCAAACTCAACCATCGCTAATAATTCGACATTAATGACCAGTGAGTTCGGATCTGCTGATGGGGGCGGTATTTTTAGCCGTAATGGCGATCTAGAAATTACCAATTCAACTGTCTCAGGTAATTCAGCAGTTGGCCTAGATCGAACAGATGGTGGCGGAGTTTACAGTAAAAATGGCAATTTAACCGTTGCTAACTCTACTATTTCTTATAACAGTACTGCGGGTAATAGCGCTGATGGTGGAGGTATTTTCAGTAGTTCTGGTATCGCAACAATTACCAATTCTACCATTTATGGTAATTCTGCTGATGGACGTGGAGGTGGTTTATTTAGTGAAGGGAGGACAAACCTCACCAATACCATCATTGCCAACAGCACTGGTCGCGATGCCGTGCTGAAGACTAGCAAGATCGACACTAACGTCAATAATTTGATTGAAGACGGCCATTATAATCCATTTTTATCAGGCGATCCTGGTTTGGGTCCCCTACAAAATAACGGTGGTTCTACTGAAACCCACGCCTTACTCTCTGATAGTATTGCTATTGATGCCGGGGATAACGGAGGTGCAACAGGATTAACGTTCGACCAACGGGGGCAGGAATTCGATCGCATTGTCAATGGTACGGTAGATATCGGTGCTTATGAAGTACAGGAACCTCAGCCACCAGCTCCCGAACCTCAACCACCAACTCCCGAACCTCAACCACCAACTCCCGAACCTCAACCACCAACTCCCGAACCTCAACCACCAACTCCCGAACCTCAACCACCAACTCCCGAACCTCAACCACCAACTCCCGAACCTCAACCACCAACCTACCTCCAACGCCAACCTTACCACCCGCACCGCTAACACCTCATCCTCCATCAACCCGAACCTCATCCTCCATCAACCCGAACCTCAACCACCAACTCCCGAACCTCAACCACCAATCTACCTCCAACGCCAACCTTACCACCCGCACCGCTAACACCTCATCCTCCACCAACTCCCGAACCTCAACCACCAACTCCCGAACCTCAACCACCAACTCCCGAAACTGAATCTTTACTGTTTAGCCTAAAAAACAACCAAACTCTAGGTGGAGTTAGTTTCAGACGAGAAGACATCGTTGAGTATAATCTAACTGACCAGAGTTTCAGTAAATTCTTCGATGGTTCAGATGTTGGTCTTAAAGGTTTTAGGATTGATGCTTTTGAAGTGATTGACGATAATGAAATTCTGTTTTCTTTTGAGAGACCTAAAAATATAAATGGCATCCAAGTAGATGACTCTGACATTGTTAAGTTTACTCCCACATCATCTGGAGACAACAGTAGCGGTTCTTTCGAGCTATACTTCGATGGTTCAGATGTTGGCTTAACTGAAGGTGGTGAAGATATTGATGGTCTGAGTGTCGATCCTCTTACTAAAGACCTTCTAATTTCCACTCGAGGGAGCTTTAATGTCTCAGGAATTAGCGGTAAAGATGAAGATATACTACGTTTCAATCCTGATACTGGAGCTTGGTCTATTGAATTCGACGGTAGTGATGTAGATCTTACCGGGCATAGTGAAGACATTGATGCTATTGGTATTAATGGAGAGCAACTACTTCTGTCCACAACCGGTAGCTTTTCTGTAACTGATGTATCGGGTCAAGACGAAGATGTATTTATCTTTAACCCAAATACCCTGGGTATTTCAACATCAGGTACATTTGAAGAATTTTTTAGTGAATTGAATAGCAGTGATATCAGTGGCGTTCATTTTCTTGCATAGACTTGATAGACATAGGACTTATAGAACCCATTTGAGATCTATTTAAAAAGAGATGGGGAAATAGGGAGATGGGGAGATGGGGAGATGGGGAAATAGGGAAATGGAAGCATTTTTCTACCTGCTTAGCGCCCTACCTGGTACCCCGAAGGGCGGTGAGTGCAGTACGCCCTTCCTTAGGGTTCCCAAGGTACTGTGGGCAGAACCTGCCACCACCCAATAGGCGCCCCGCCGAATTGAAGCAACTGCCCTAGGCAAAGCGTTTCTGTTAGCGTAGCTCCTCCTCCGGAGGAAAGAAATACCCGAAGGACGCGGGGTCCCATCCGCTTTTTGCCCTATTCTCGTTCCTGAATCTCCTGACTTCACCAGAACTAAGTTCTGAGGACGGCAGCCAAAAGCACATACCCCGTGCAAAGATACGATCGGGGGTTCTATATCATGTTCGGTTGAATACTTATATTAAATCCGGTTAAACAACCATAGAATGGTTAAGTTAGGAGGAGTCAACCCACCCCCGCCCCTCCCAGGAGGGGAAGTCAGTCCTCAGGAGTCAGGAGAAGAAAGAATTACAAAGATGAGCGTAGTTATGACGATTGAAGATTTTTTTTATGTCCAATTAAACGGATTTGATATTATAACCCACATTCCGCACTTCATAATGTATTACAAAAAAACATGAATCGCGTTCGGAATTTCAGCCAACTCCTAATTGTATAAAACATCAAAAAAGTGAGGGTTAAAGTATTGTTGAGCAACCAGAAAGTTCTGATCATCAGTAGAAAATACAGGAGCAACTATACTCCCATCGAGAGCATCAATCAGTTTTCTCAATTCAGGTAGTGCGATCATGTCCCGGAGGGTGCGGAACATCATTGCACACCCGAAGCGCATCACTGATAATATCTTATCTTTGGCAAGGGGAGGGTAAAAACTGTAAAATTCAACTCCGTTCCTCTGTGAGATTAACTACTTGTTGGCGTTGATTTATGGTTAACAAATGAACTCCTTGAAAGCATTGAAATATCCATCTTAATGTGGGAGTAGTTGTCATATTTTCTAACTGATTTTTGAGGAGATTACTGGTACTTTTTCAAGTATTTATCAACTCTCTTTGGCCGAGATTATATACTAATAAACACAGTGACATGATAAATAATATTGTTTCGACTCTTTGCGGTTTTTCCACAAAAAAACTATCGGCAAAAAATTGTGGGTTTTTGAGGAATCTAAAGCCCCTCTGGTAGTGCTAAACAAGTAATGATTGATTATAGTGATGGATCAAATACCAAATAGCGCCAATGTGATTTTCAATCTTATTTGGAGAAGGACAAAGTTTTTCGTACTAACCTGGATACCCTTTGTCTTAAGGTATTATTGAATCGTTCAATGTCAGAAGTCTTCCCTGTTTTTTTTCCCACCGCTTGATGTCGTTTACTGGGTAAAACACCACGCTCTTGCAGCCCAAAAATCAGTGTATGCGATACCGCTAGAGCAACGCTCCGCAAAGGCACATTGACGATCAACCCCAGGTAAGGACTGCCACAAATGTCTAGCTGCTTCTTCATCCCGTGAGCTGATATCAACACCAAAATTTCACGAGCTTCTACTTCCATCGCTAACCAGACCCACTGCTGATTACCTTTGTTGTCCACAAATGACCATAATTCATCACATTTAATTGTGAGCTTCTCCTTTTTTTTTGGCTGAACCTTAAGCTTTCTGGGCACTTGTGCATATTTCTGGTTGACAGCCAGCTTGTAGCCATTGGTCCGAAACTTGGACACTCGCGTGCAATGCCAGCCAGTGAAATCCTTTCTGATAACAGTTGGTCAATCAGCTCGCGAGTAGGTTGGTCAATCAGTTTCTAGGTAAGGTTTTCCACAAATTGTCGTCCACATTCGCAGCACAAAAACCGCTGGTTATCATTATAGATATGGCCATTTTTGACAGTTTTTGAAGATGCACACTTTGGACAGGTAGGCATGGATGGACAACAGTAACTTTTACTGCTTCATAAAACTGATACAAAGCGTCACATAACGTAACAAATTGATGTTTACTTCCTGCTTCTACTGAGGCCGTCGGCGGTTACTCATCCACAGGCATTAACGGTCAAGCCAACCCCATCTCTACACTCTATACTTACATTTAAGTCTTTGTCAATTAACATAACTAAAAAAGTCCTCAAACCCTTACTACGCCGTTTTAGCGTAGGGAGCGAGATTTCAGGATAGGTCTACGTCTATATAGATAGACACCCCAGAAATGCGAATAGCAGGGATTAGTGCAGAAGATACAAAGCGTCACCCTCGTTACTACTTGCCTGTGAGAACTAGCGTATTATGTCAATAAATTGCGCAAATTGTTAACTAAGTCGAAACTCCTCTACCATTACATATTGAGCACTACCCGTCCCTACTGCTGCCTAATAAATGTTATTTGTGGGTATTTAAAGAGAGACGAGCTGAGTATTAATAGCTATAAAATTTCACAAAAACCGAACCTTTTGTCATGATTTCCGACCATAAGTAAACCAATCGTAAAAGCTACAATGAAAAAAATATCATAAAAGAGCGATCGCCACCTGAGAATAAAATATAGAAACCATTGGCCTTAACAGGAGGCAACCTTTATGAACATAGTAAAAACTGTGGCTTTATTAGGAATACTTAGCGGTTTATTAGTAGCAGTTAGTTATTGGTTAATCGGTGGCCTAACAGGTGCTACAGTGGGGTTAGTATTAGCAGCAGTAATGAACTTGGGTTCCTGGTTTTTCTCAGACAAAATAGCTCTAGCAGCTTATAATGCCAGACCAGTAAATCAAGCAGAAGCACCAGGACTCTATAATATGGTAGAAAAATTGTGCGATCGCGCACGTCTACCCATGCCAGCAGTTTATATCATTCCCACTGCCGCAGCTAATGCTTTTGCCACAGGTCGAGACCCCCATCACGCAGCAGTAGCAGTTACCGAAGGTATTATGAGAATTTTACCAGAGGACGAACTTGAAGGAGTAATTGCCCACGAACTCAGTCATATCAAAAATCGCGATACTCTCACCCAAGCAGTAGCAGCAACCGTTGCAGGTGGGATATCTTGGTTAACTCAAATAGCTAGTTATTCTATGTGGTTTGGTGGGGGTTCCCGCGACAACCGATCTAACCCAATTGTGATGTTATTGACGATCATGTTAGCTCCGGTTGCTGCTAGTGTTGTACAAATGGCAATTTCCCGGACTCGTGAATTTGCTGCTGATGCAGGTGCTGGCGATTTAACTGGCAACCCCCGCGCCCTTGCTCAAGCTTTGCAGAGGTTAGACCAAAATGCTAGACAAATGCCATTGAATGGTAACCCAGCTTTTGAGCCATTACTAATTATGAATGGATTTTCCGGTAAATTCATGGCTAATTTATTTTCTACTCACCCATCCACAGAGGCGCGAATTGAAAAGTTGCTACAATTAGAGCAAAAATTACTGGGATAGTAAATTTTGAGGAGTCAGGAAGGAAGAAGAAAGAAGGAAGAAAGAAGAAGGAAGAAGAGAATAAATTGTAGTATAATAGACGTATATGGTGCCGCACCGCGCACCGGAAACTACATTTAGCTTTAGAACCGACTTGAAAGCGTAAGTCCAGTGAATGTAAAGTCTTGCTGAGTTAAACGTTCTAGGAGGAAAGCAATATCGTGCTTCAAAAAATTATTTTATGGCTGGTGCTTGTAGGGGTAGTAGTTACGGGATGGCTGCTACTGCCTAGCGCCTTTTGGCAGTATGTCTTTTTTCTACGCATACCTCTGCTCATGGGTGTATTGCTTATTGCGCTCCCTTTCCTC
The DNA here is from genome assembly GCF_003838195.1 of Okeania hirsuta. Taxonomy (GTDB): domain Bacteria; phylum Cyanobacteriota; class Cyanobacteriia; order Cyanobacteriales; family Microcoleaceae; genus Okeania; species Okeania hirsuta. Next base: position 11,472 of record NZ_RCBY01000010.1, on the reverse strand, counting down.
GCAACAGGTGCCCTGAAATCTATGCTCAAGAATCTTTTTGTCCTGCGTGGCGCTGGTCAAATTGCGTTGACAATTTTGGGTGCAACTGTGGCGGGAACAGCCGTAACCTTTGTCGTTGCAATAATCCTTGGTGGTGCGCCAGCTCGTTTTGGGGTTCCGGAACTGCCTGGAGTTTCTTCTTCTAAAGTTTGGTATTATGTGTTAGCGATCGCCCTGGCATTACCGACGACCCTGACAGTATTTGAATTATCCCAGGAAGAAATGGATAATAACAAAAGATGGTCTGGATTGTTTTTGGGGGTGTCATTTGGCGTTATCTTTTTGTTTCTTTTCAAACTGATTCAAAACTTTCTCTCGGTCGATAAAATTCCCGGTATTAATAAGGTTTTGGTGAAAGCAATTTCCTTTTTGACCCAACACTCTTCCAAAGCAGCAGGCTATATCGATAATGGTATTTTAAACAACAATCATTTTGACGCTATTGTTTTCTTCATCGTTCTTGTTGTTATCTATATAATCGCATTTAAGCTTTTTATGCCAAGTTCGTTGCCCCCCGATAAGAAGATACAAGAACCGCCAGCACTTTTATATGTAATGTTGTTAATTTCCGTATCGGTGCTTTTGTTGGGCAGTCTTACCTTCTTCTTCGATTACTCGCGTATTTCTGTCTTGTTCTTCTGGGTGCTGATTGCTGTAGCGCTCTATAGGCTTTTGAATGTCGATCACTATTTTACATTAAAGGATGCTCCAGAACAGCCAGAAGAGCAAAAAAATTTGACGGCCTTATTACAAAAGCGTCTGGACAAACAAGATCTAGAAGAGCCTCTTGCAAAACAAACTGTAGTTGTTGTCTGTGCTAGTGGAGGTGGAATTCAAGCCGCTGGATGGACGGCTCAAGTATTGACTGGCTTGCAAGAAGAGTTAGGGGAATCATTTACTAAAGCAATTGGATTAATTAGTTCCGTTTCTGGTGGCTCAGTAGGTGCAATGTATTATCTGGATCGCTTTACATATAAAGGTTTTCCACCGACTTCAGAATCAGAAAAAATATTTGAGGGCGCTACCGCAAACAGTTTAGATGCAGTAGGTTGGGGATTAGCCTATCCTGACTTGTGGCGCGTGATTTTCCTCCCGTTCCTACCAGACATTCTCACTCCCAAAGTCAGAGATCGAGGTATTGCGATCGAGAAGGACTGGCAAGGACGTATGAAAACCCCAGAGTCTCCAAAAACCTTAGCCGACTGGCGAGGGGAAGTTGAAGAAGGTAATATTCCGCTCCCTGTATTGAATGCAACTCTGGTTGACAATGGCTGGCGGTTGCTAGTTACACCAGCGAAATTTCCCAACAACTCTCAGAAAAAATTCTTCGACTTTAATAGTCTTTATCCAGGAAAAGATATTGATGTTGTCACAGGTGCAAGACTTTCTGCCACGTTCCCTTACATATCTCCCATTTGTCGAGCCGACGACCGCGTCGCTGATGGTAAAGATCGCAAGATAGAAAATTATCACGTCGCTGATGGTGGCTATTTCGACAATTCTGGTTTTGTGACAGCATTAGAATGGCTTGAGGAGCTTCTTCGTGAAAAACCTACCCAAAAAGGTGAAGAAACTACCCCAGAAATAAAAAGAATTCTGATCTTACAAATCAATCCTTTTCCTGAAACCAAACCTAATGAGCAACCTAAAAAGGAAAAGAAGCGAGGTTTGTTTATGGCAACTATTGGTCCGTTGCTAGGCTTATTCAAGGTTCGCAGGCCAATTCTTACTTCCCGCAATTTAACTGAGGTAGAATTGTTGCAGGAATGGGAGAGCGCAAAACAGAATGATGGAAACGTAGAAATTGAATATTTCCCCATCTTCTTCCCTTCTATTACTGAGGAAGCAAAACTAGGACTAAAGACTGCAGAGCAAGAAGTTACTCCAGATCTAAAAGCAAAACAATCATTTTATAGCGCAGAAGGTGAATACGAGCCACCACTCTCATGGAAACTAACAAAGAAGGAAAAGGACGCGATCCGAGCAGGCTGGAAAAAGATAGTGAGAGACAAGGAAAGCACAATTGAAAAACTTAAGAATCTTTGGCTAGATCAATGGAATATGAAATAAACGCCAAGCATATTGTCTAAGAGCGATCGCGCTCTTGTGGCTCAGTAATATCATGTCCGGTTGAATACTTAACACTTTGGAGGAGGTAAGGCAGAAGGCAGGAGGCAGGAGGCAGAAGGAAAGAAAAGGTTAGAAGGGAAAAGGTTTTGATCACGCTCTTATCCGGACATGATATAACCCGATGAGATCAACCGAAATCTCGGTTTCCTATTTTCAAGAAAAACTATCACTCTGTCACTTTCTCCAATAGCAGGCAGAACGATCGCTTTTTTTGAGATTTTGTGCGATACCGGAGGTATAAAAAAATATCAAAAACTGGAAGAATTAACATGATATAAGTCCTGTAGTGGACTGACACGCCTAAAATGGTGCAATAGTAGGGGCGGGTTCCGCGTTAAGTTAATGGTGTCACCTACGACTAAGTAAACCCGCCCCCGCCCCAATAATCTAATGCATAAAATTAGATGTGTCGGTCTAGTAGGTAATGATAAGATGAGCGAAGGCAGCCATGCTCAGAGCAAAGGGTAGAAGGAACAACTGGATAGGATTTTATACCAATTCCCATGCATTATTGTTATACTTGGGCAGTACTTCAGTTGTCAACTGATCGGTACAAACAAAATCACTTTTTTGCTAATTTAAGCTTGCGTTAATGTTAATTATTCTTATGTTTGCTTCTCCCTGTACGGACGTTGCATGCAACTACCTATTTCCCCTCCTGGGAGGCAGGGCTGTTTTAAAGTATTGTAGATTAAGGATGAGCGGGAGAACAGGAGATGAGGGGATAGTGGAACAGTGAAATTTGCCAAAATTTGCCGATTTTGAGCGCCAATAAGCGTCTTTAAGCTCTGAGAGGATATTGGGTTCAATGGCGCTTAAAAGCCTCCATCCCGGTGTTGACCTGTCTCCGTGTCCCTGTGTCTATCGAGAATGAAACAGCCCTACCCTCCACCGGAGGGGTTAGGGGTGAGTCCCCTGCTCAACAAAGTGTAGAAAAGTTTTTGAGAAATGGTTTTATACCCTTCTGCCTTCTGCCTCCTGGCCTCTGCCTTTCCCAATAATCAAGCATTTACTAACCAAATAAAACCTATGTATTGTGACTATCTAGTACAAATTCTCACTGCCCGCGTCTACGACGTAGCCCAAGAATCACCACTTGAAACCGCTCCCAACCTTTCAAAACGCCTCCAAAACAACCTCCTACTCAAACGAGAAGATATGCAGTCAGTCTTCTCCTTCAAATTACGCGGAGCTTACAATAAAATGGCTCAACTGCCTCCAGAAATTCTCTCCCAGGGAGTCATCGCAGCGTCCGCTGGAAATCACGCTCAAGGAGTTGCCCTAGCTGCAGGTCGCCTCGGTACTCGCGCCATCATAGTCATGCCTGTCACTACCCCTCAACTAAAAGTTAATGCTGTCAAAGCTAGAGGAGGGGAAGTTATTTTGTATGGCGAAACCTATGATGAAGCTTCTAGTTACGCCCATCAACTGGAAGCAGAAAAAGGTTTAACTTTTATTCACCCCTTTGACGACCCCTACGTCATCGCCGGACAAGGAACAATTGGTATGGAAATTCTCCGCCAATATCAAAAACCCATTCACGCTATTTTTGTTGCCATTGGTGGTGGGGGTTTAATTTCTGGTATTGCTGCTTATGTTAAACGGTTGCGTCCGGAAATCAAAATTATTGGCGTTGAACCTGCTGATGCTGATGCTATGTCGCAGTCTCTCAAAGCTGGACACCGAGTCCGCTTACCTCAAGTAGGATTATTTGCCGATGGTGTTGCAGTGCGAGAAGTAGGAGAAGAAACACTTCGTCTATGTCAGCAATATGTAGATGATATTATTCTCGTCGAAACAGATGATACTTGTGCAGCTATCAAAGATGTATTTGAAGATACTCGCTCCATTGTCGAACCTGCTGGCGCATTGGCGATCGCTGGTGCAAAAGCTTATGTTGAGCGAGAAAAAATTCAAGATGAAACCCTGATCGCCGTTGCCTGTGGTGCCAATATGAATTTTGACCGCCTCCGTTTTGTGGCTGAAAGAGCAGAATTTGGGGAACGTCGCGAAGCCATATTTGCCGTTACTATTCCCGAAACTCCAGGTAGTCTCCGTAGATTTTGTGACTGTCTGGGCAAACGTAATATTACTGAGTTCAACTATCGCATTGCTGAGGAAAAAGAAGCACACATTTTTGTAGGAGTACAAATAGAAAACCGCGCTGATGCAGCCAAAATAGTAGAAACTTTTGAAAATCAAGGCTTGAAAACCCTAGACTTAACTGACGACGAACTGACAAAACTACACCTGCGCCATTTGGTTGGGGGTCGTTCTCCCCTCGCCCACCACGAATTACTTTACCGTTTTGAGTTCCCCGAACGGCCAGGAGCATTAATGAAATTTGTCGCCTCCATGAGTCCCAACTGGAATATTAGTCTTTTCCACTACCGTAATAATGGGTCAGATTATGGACGCATTGTGGTCGGAATGCAAGTCCCTCCTGATGAGATGGCCGAATGGCAAAGTTTTGTCCATAATTTTGGTTATCGCTATTGGGATGAAAGCCAAAACCCAGCCTACAAGCTATTTTTAGCCTAGTGCCGCTACGCTTCAAGAATTTAGAATTTAGAATTAAGAATTTAGAATTACCTCTTCTTTTCAAGGAGAGGATTGATTCAAAGGGCAATTTTTATTTATTATCCCCTTAAAAGGGGAGGCTTTAAACCACAATTTTTTGGTAAATAAAAAATTAAAAATAAAATTTTTTGAAAGTCTTGAAAGTCTTGAAAGTCTTGATTGTTAAGGCTTTTAGGATTTTGTAACTGGTTATATCATGTGCAGATAAGAGCGCTCTGGAAAAAACTTATCATGAGTGCTTCAACAGTAAATCTTTCTATTTTCCCTACTCCCCTACTCCCTATGAGGAAACGGAGACACACCGGACACGGGGACACGGCGTGTCGGTGACACTCTATCTCCGCGTCTCCCTGTCTCCCCCTCTCCGTGTCCTCAAGAACCCCCCGCTCCCCTACTATCTTAATAATCTGCCATCCTGCACTAGAAATATAAAATTTTTGTCAAAAATTACCCCTAGATAATATATAATAATGGTCGTTTCATCTCTCACTAGCTTTTGTTCTATAGCTGATGAGATTCGTCCTAATGCAGTGAAAGTTCCATAAATTTATACCCCTTTTCTCTCTGTTAGTTCAGAAGAGTTAGGGGTAGTTGATGGAAGCTAAATCTGCAAAATGTGACTTGTGAGGATGAAATATCAGACATATTACACAAAGTTGAAAATTTAGTGCAATCAAACACTGTTCTCGATCAAGCAACTAAGACAAACTTAACTCCCTCAAAAATAGAGTTACCTTTTACTCTTCAAGAAGTGAAAGCAGCTATTCCTCCACACTGTTTTGAGCCTTCTCTCTGGAAGTCTCTGAGCTACTTTTTTCTTGATATTGGCATTATTGCTGGTCTGTATGCAATCGCCTATAATCTGGATTCATGGTTCTTTTTTCCCATCTTCTGGTTAATGCAAGGAACTATGTTTTGGGCTTTATTTGTAGTGGGACACGACTGCGGTCATGGCTCTTTCTCCAAATATAAATGGTTTAATAACCTCATTGGGCATTTGTCTCACACTCCCATTCTCGTGCCTTACCACGGTTGGCGCATTAGTCATAGAACTCACCATGCCAATACTGGAAATCTTGATACTGATGAAAGTTGGTATCCTGTTTCTGAAAGTAAGTATAATATGATGCCTTGGTATGAAAAGCTATTTCGCTTTTACCTGCCATTATTAGCTTATCCACTCTATTTATTTAGGCGATCGCCTAATCGTGCTGGCTCTCATTTTCTGCCCAACAGTCCATTATTTCGTCCTTCTGAAAAGTGGGATGTCTTAACAAGTTCAGCACTCTGGATGTTAATGGTAGGTTTTCTGGGATGGCTCACCTATCAGTTTGGTTGGGTATTTTTAGTAAAATATTACCTAGTTCCTTATGTAATATTTGTCGTCTGGCTAGATTTAGTCACCTACTTACACCACACTGAAGCAGATATTCCCTGGTATCGTGGAGATGACTGGTACTTCCTGAAAGGTGCATTGTCTAGTATTGACCGCGACTATGGTTTTATCAATTCTATTCATCACGATATTGGTACTCATGTAGCTCATCACATTTTTCTGAGTATGCCACACTATCATTTAAAGACAGCTACGGAGGCAATAAAACCTCTTTTGGGTGAGTATTATCGGTATTCAAGCGAACCTGTATGGAAGAGTTTTATCAACTCTTATTTAGCTTGTCATTTTGTCTCAGACAAAGGTTCTCAGATATATTATCAATCACCTTGGAAAAAATCTTCAAACTAATTAAATTAGTATCATTTCGGTAGAACAAAGTAGGGGCGAATGGCCATTCGCCCTTACAGGATTTTGGTTGTGACGTGAAGTCAGAGATCGGCAGAAGAAGGAAGAAGGAATATCTAGCGTTGTCTGAATTTTAAGCTTTTGATTAGCGTGCTGAAAGCTGAGTGCTGTTTGCAGATCATTCCGTTACGGAAAATACCGATCGCTATTTAACAATGCCTGTTTAAATTCTTGAGCTGTTTTAAAATAAATTTCTGGTTGATCAATTAATGCTAAATCAATTACCTCTGCTAAAGATTTAGGAATAGAAATATTTCTTTGTCTAATTGGCACAGGTTTAGTTTGCAATACAGTTAAAATTGGGTCTTTACCAACAAAATCACGAGGATATACACCAGTTAACATATTGTATAAAGTTGCTGCCATTGCCCAAACATCTACTTCTGGTTTTACATATTTAAAATCAATCATTTGTTGCCTGGGCATAAATGGAAAAGTACCACCTTTATTTCCCGTAATTGTCTGCCCGCTTAAACCTGCTAAATCAAAAGCTTTTGCTAATCCATAATCTGCTATTTTTACTACTGTTGAATTATCTACATTACTCAGAAAAATATTAGCTGGTTTAATATCGCGGTGAACCAAACCTCGCCCAATACTCAAACTACCATCTGCCTTTTTTACATAAGGAATTTCTGCATTATGGGCATATTCTAAACCATCTAAAGCCTGTAAAATAATCGGCACTGCCACTTCAACAGATAACTGATAACCATGACTCTGCATCAAGTTCCAAATACTACCACCATTACAATATTCTAAAGTAAAAAAAAATAGGCGATCGCTATAATGATAATCTTTCAATTTAACAACATTCGGATGATTTAAAGCTTTAGTATTTTCTATTTCTCTCAAAAAACGATTTATAGCATTAGGATTATTTATGATTTCTGGCAACATTGTTTTTAAAGCTATTAATTCTTGAGTATGATTATTTTTAGCTAAATAAACTTCTCCACAGCCACCTTTTCCTAATAAATTAAGTGTCGTATAACCAGGAATTGTAGTTATAGTAGAATCACCTAAACTTGGTCGTAAAGTTGATAATTCAACTGTTTTTGCTTGCCAAGTTCTTGGTTGATCAAGCATTTCTGGAGGCATTTCTGTTTCTTCTTCAAGACTAACCTGAAAAATAGTATTTCCTAATTGAATTTGGTCTCCTGATTGTAATTCATATTCAGGAAAATTATTTTTTTTTGTTGTTTCAGGAATATGCTCAGATTGACGTTGCCCAATTTTTTTACCATTAACATAAGTACCATTTTTACTAGCAAAATCACGCACTCGTATATCTGGAGGATTAATATCAAGTAGACAATGATAACGAGAAATTGTACGATGTTGTTCATCACTAGGTAGTCTGGGTCTACAGTCTCGATGACGACCGATAATACAGGTAGTTCGTTCTTCAAAGATAAATTCTTTGCCGAGCATACTTCCTTGGATAATAGTAAGTTTGACTTTAGCAGACATGAGGGAGTTAAAATTTTTGATATTTGTGCGATGATTTATATCAATTATCTAGGAAATTTTATTTTGATTTTTTATCTGATGATAAATTGTGAAGTATCTCTAGCATAATTTTGATAATATTTAAGTATAATTATCTTGATTATACAGTAAGAGAATATCAAAAATGTCGGGTGGGCAAATCTGAAAAGATTTACGGTTAATCTAGACAAATTAGTACATCTATAGAGTTAAAAATTTGTAAGGGAAGCTTTTGTCAGATTTGATAACTTTTCCTGATAGTTTATCATTTTCTTTGTGGGTTTAATACCCCACCGTCAACGGGGGTGTTCAAAATTACTTGGGGGAGCGAATCCCCATGTAATTTTCCTTCTGTCTCCTGTCTCCTGTCTCCTTCTTCAACCTATTTTATTCCAAGGTAATATATAGCGTATTTGCGTAAGTCCCAATCTAGTGTATTTTGGAGTTAAGAATCTGGCTTTGCTAGAAGCTACATAATAAACATCTCCAATAATAAAAAATAAAATCAATTATCGTAGATAAATCATAAATTATTTCCCTCTAATCCATCTTTTCCGGGGAAGTCTAATGAATGTAGTAAAAATGCGATCGTAAATACAGATATACAGGACTTACGCATGAGGTACAAAAAACCAGGGTTTGAGATTGCTTTCTGTTCCGGAATACTCCCCAAACCCTATCGGTCGCTTAGGACGACAATACGTTGCAGGTGCGTAAGTCCTAATTTATACAGGACTTACACAGAATAACCTTGAAAACACCGTATGTAGGGGCGTTTTGCTCCGCAACATGTAAAGCGGAGCTTTGTGGAACGCAAATCGTATTCGCTCTCAGTCAATATAGTGTCTATGGGTAAGTCCTAATATAGATAGAGTATATTAGTAGAGTAGCAATCAAACTCAGAAAAAAAAATGGTCACATCCCAACTCCCTAAAGGCCCAAAAAATCTGTCATTCCTGAATAAACTGCAAAGAATAGTCAAACCCTTGGAATTCTTGGAAAGTAATGCTAGACAATATGGTGATATCTTTACCCTTCCTGTTTTATTAGGTGAGAGTAAACAGTCAATGGTAATCATCAGTAACCCCCAAGGAATTCAAGAAATTTTTGCCACCGATCCAGAAAAATTAGATGCCGGCGGAAATGGGACAAGGTTGATTTTTTTAGGAGAACAATCTCTTCTAGCACTTTCAGGCGCTCCTCACAGACGACAACGGAAACTTTTAACACCACCATTTCATGGCCAAAGGATGCTAGCTTACGGCGAGCTCATTCGTGAAATCATTCAGCAAGTTACATCTCAATGGATAACAAACAAAACTTTTTCCATTCGTTCCTCTACTCAAAGAATCTCATTTCAAGTAATTTTAAAAGCTGTATTTGGTTTAGAAGAAGGTCAACGCTTACAAGAAATGGACCAATTGTTAACTACTAGATTTGAGGGAAGAGAATCTATCTTCAGATCTATCTTATTATTTTTCCCTGCACTACAAAAAGATTGGGGTCCGTTAAGTCCTTGGGGGTGGTTGATGCAGAATGAGCGAGACATTGATAAACTAATCTATGCTGAAATTGCTGAACGTAGGGAAAATCCCGATCCATCTCGCACCGATATTTTGTCTTTGATGATGGCAGCGCGGGATGAAGAGGGACAACCTATGACAGATTTAGAATTGCGCGATGAGTTAATTACTCTGTTAGTAGCTGGTCACGAAACTACTGCAACAGCTTTAGCATGGGCATTTTACTGGATTCACCGTCAACCAGAAATTCGAGATAAACTGCTGCAAGAACTTCATGCACTCGGAGATAAACCAGATCCGATGGAAATTTTAAAATTGCCCTATTTGGATGCTGTGTGCAAAGAAACTCTGCGAATTTATCCAGTAGCGATATTAGCACTTCAACGACAGGTGAAGTCACCCCTAGAAATTATGGGTTATCAGTTTCAACCAGGAACTTTTCTGAGTCCCTGTATTTATTTAACTCATCATCGGGAAGATTTATATCCTCAACCGAAGCAGTTTAAACCAGAGCGTTTTCTAGAACGTCAATTTTCCCCTTATGAATATTTGCCTTTTGGCGGTGGCAACCGTCGCTGTATTGGTCAGGCTTTTGCCTTGTTTGAGATGAAATTGGTATTAGCAACCATACTATCTAGTTGGGAGTTGGCATTAGCAGATGAAAAGCCTGTTAAAGCAGTGCGTCGTGGTTTGTTGATGGCTCCAGCAGATGGGGTTCGGATGGTGGTTAAGGGAAAGCGTTATCAAAATCAGCTAGTACCTGTTTAAGAATTAGCTCCTATTGTGACGTTTTGTATCAGTTTGATGAAGCAGTATAACAATAAAACAAATTGATAAACTTAAAACTCCTAAATTTATCCAACAAATCCAATCAACCCTAAAACTATTAGAGTTTTTGGATAATTGTGCCCAAAATTATGGAGAACTTTTTTTACCAATTCCTTTGGCAATTTAGAGACTTTAGTTGTCAGTCATCCCCAGGATATTCAAGAGTTATTTAATCCTAAAAACAAAATTCTTGATGCCCCAGCTGCTCCTAATGAAATATTCAAACCTCAACTTGGAGAAAACTTATTAATTGTACAAGATGGAGAACGCCATCGAAAACAGCGAAAGCTAATGATGCCTCCCTTTTTTTCTATAGGTAGTATTTTGTTTTTTGTCGGAAGATCAAATTAATTTTTGGAGTTCTAGCTCTCACTTTTAGCCAGTGATATAACTCTACGCGGAGCTTTGCGTTGGCAAAATTCCCGGTTTCCAATAACCACCAGTTTATATTTTTTTAATCACCGTAAAACTGGTTGAATAAGTGCCTTTTGCTCCGCTAAATTAGTAGAGCCTTTTTGGAGCAAAACTTGCCAGTAAATAGGTAATGCTCTTTTTTTGTAGATAGTGGCCATCACGAAGATATGATGATTTTTCCATTGTCTTCTATCTATAGTTAAAATTAATTGACTACCATCAACAAATTCTCGACTAATAATCATCATGATCATCGGAAACCAAAACAATGGAAGGCTCAAAGAAAATAATGTTAAAAATCTTTGTATATGTTTTCGACAACTTTCATATGTGATTGGTAAAGGAAAACAACCAGAAATGCCTTTCTATTTTGACAGTTTTCTATACCGTTAATCACCAAACTAAAATTTTTAAAGTTTGGACTTGAGTATCACTGATAAAAATTGCATTTGGTCGGTCTATTTATGTAAGTGGATCGACTTTTTCTACCATAAAATGTGAGTGATGGCTACCATCAACAATTGAGATAAAAATCAACTTGAATTGGGGGAGAAGGGATTGGTAAGCTCAACGTGCCAACCCCTTCTCTAAAAATGATGATCATTATCATTTTCTTTGTGGGTTTAATCCCCCACCGTCAACGGGGGTGTTCAAAATTACTTGGGG
>NZ_RCBY01000001.1 GCF_003838195.1 Okeania hirsuta | reverse complement strand
TGATTTAAAAATGAATTTTCTGCAAAAAAATAACAATTAATTAGTTAATTTTCATGTTAGAAGCTTGTATATTTTCAACCATATTATGTGGATTTTTCGGCATCATTTTTAAGAAAAATCTGGTGATGAAAATCATATCAATGGATATTATGAGTACGGGAGTTATTGCCTATTATGTGCTAATAGCATCCCTAGATGGTTTGTTTACACCAATTGCCGACGAAACCAAAAATGTTGCTTATTCCGACCCCGTTCCCCAGGCAGTTATCTTAACAGCAATTGTAATTGGTTTTTCAATTCAAGCTTTGATGTTGGTGGGTGTGATGAAGTTGGCAAAAGATAATCCCACTTTGGAAACTAGCGCAATCGAAGAAAATAACACACCATCATGACCAAAAAATTAGGTCTCAAGTCTCCCCTTTTCAAGGATGAAAAGCGGTCGATCTTCGGAGCTTCCCGGAGGGTGGGATGGCGAGGAGACCTCGCCATATCCATAAGACTAAGAGCAAAGTAAACTTCAGTATTTTGGTGCCTCATACTTTATACCAATTCACTCAAAAAATGTCACAAATAGTTGCTAACTGATGAAGTCAAATAATAAACTGAAATTACTGTAGAGTAGAGTTTTTAAGTTCCATTAATATCACTTCTGACTTCTGATTTTTAACTTCTGACTTTAGTGAAACGGTATTAGCGGTCGGTACTGATAACTGATAACTGATAACTGATAACTGAAATGACCAATATTACGATCGCCTGGATGGCATTACCATTTTTTCTTGGGTTTGTGATTTATTTACTACCCAAACTAGACCGCTTTCTCGCACTGGGAGTAGCATTACTTTCGCTTAACTATGCCTTAGCGATATTTTCAACCCAATCACTTTTAAATATACAGTTACTAGATAATTTTGGTGTAACTTTAACCATCGACCAACTAAGTGCCTTTTTTATCGTCACTAATGCGATAGTTACAACCGCAGTTATTATTTACACTTGGAGTAGCGAAAAAACTGCTTTTTTCTATATGCAAGTAGTGATTCTGCATGGTAGTGTCAACTCTGCCTTTATATGTGCAGATTTTATTAGTTTGTATGTAGCATTAGAGGTAATTAGTATTGCTGCCTTTCTTCTCATTACCTATCCGCGTACAGATAGATCGATTTGGGTAGGATTGCGCTATCTGTTTATCAGTAATACGGCAATGCTGTTTTATCTGGTAGGAGCAGTACTGGTATATAAGGCACATAATTCCTTTAGTTTTGCTGGTTTGCGCGGTTCGCCTCCTGAAGCAGTTGCTCTAATATTTCTAGGATTATTAGTTAAGGGGGGTATCTTTGTCTCAGGATTTTGGTTGCCTTTAACCCACTCCGAATCACAGAGTCAAGTATCAGCAATGTTATCAGGAGTTGTGGTCAAATCTGGTGTGTTTCCCTTAGTGCGTTGTGCCCTACTGTTAGAGGAGATCGATCCAATAGTGAGAATTTTTGGTGTGACGACAGCTTTGTTAGGAGTAGGTTATGCCATTGTGGAAAAAGATACCAAGCGTACCCTAGCATTTAGTACCATTTCTCAATTGGGTTTTATCATGGCGGCACCAGAAGTAGGAGGATTTTATGCCTTGACTCACGGATTGGTGAAATCAGCACTTTTTCTCATCTCAGGTATTTTACCCAGTCGTAATTTTCAGGAGTTGCGAGACAAACCGCTCAATAACTCAATGTGGATAGCTTTAGCGATCGCCAGTTTTTCAATTTCTGGTTTTCCCCTATTGTCTGGTTTTGGAGCTAAGATATTGACCTCCAAAAATTTATTACCTTGGCAGGTTGTGGCAATGAATGTTGCTACAGTAGGAACGACAATTGTATTTGCCAAATTTATCTTTCTCCCCCATCAAAAGAGCGAAGAAAAAGGAAAAGCAACATCTGGGTTTTGGTGGGCGATGGTAATTTTACTCGGCGGATTGATTGTAGCAAATGCTGTTTATTACCAAGCTTATAGCTTAAATAATATACTGAAACCCCTAATAACTATTAGTATTGGCTGGTTGGCATATATTTTGATTTTTAGGAAATTAATTCTGAAATTCCCTCGTGGAGTTGAGAAATTCGATCATTTGATTGGGGTAATGAGTCTAATGTTGATTATAATTTTCTGGATGGTACAGATATGACCAATATTACGATCGTCTGGATGGCATTACCATTTTTTATTGGTTTCGTTATCTATTTATTACCCAAACTAGACCGCTTTCTCGCACTTGGGATAGCAGTGGTTTCGACTAACTATGCCTTGGCAATATTTATAGAAAAGTCTCCTTTGAACATACAGTTACTCGATAATTTCGGTGTAACTTTAATCATCGACCGACTGAGTGGTTTTTTTATCATCACTAATGCTCTAGTAACACTCGCAGTTATTTTTTACTGTTGGAGTAGTGAAAAAACTGCTTTTTTCTATATGCAAATAGTGATTCTCCATGGTAGCGTTAATGGTATTTTTATCTGTGCAGACTTCATGAGCGTATATGTAGCACTAGAGGTAATCGGTATTGCTGCGTTCCTCCTGGTAGCTTATCCGCGTACGGATAGAGCGATTTGGGTAGGATTGCGCTATCTGTTTGTCAGTAATACGGCAATGCTGTTTTATCTGGTGGGAGCAGTAATCGTGTATAAGGCACATCATTCCTTTTATTTTGCTGGTTTGCGTGGTTCGCCTCCCGAAGCGATCGCCCTCATATTTTTGGGATTATTGTCCAAGGGTGGTATCTTTGTCTCAGGGTTATGGTTGCCTTTAACCCACTCCGAATCACAGAGTCCTGTATCAGCAATGTTGTCAGGAGTTGTGGTCAAAGCTGGAGTCTTTCCTCTAGTACGTTGTGCGCTAATGTTAGAGGAAATCGATCCGATCGTGAGATTTTTTGGTGTTAGTACAGCACTTTTAGGTGTGGGTTATGCTGTATTTGAAAAAGATACTAAACGGATGCTGGCATTTCATACCATTTCTCAGTTAGGTTTTGTACTTGCTGCGCCAGTAGTAGCTGGTTTCTATGCTTTGACCCATGGTTTAGTTAAATCTGCTCTGTTTTTAATTGCAGGGGTTTTACCAAGCCGTAATTTTAAAGAATTGCACCATCAACCCATCGATAGTCAGATTTGGGTAGCTTTAGTTATCGCTAGTTTTTCTATCTCTGGTTTCCCACTATTATCTGGTTTTGGGGCAAAAGTGTTAACCTCTAAAAATCTATTACCCTGGCAGGTTGTTGGGATGAACATTGCCGCAGTGGGAACAGCCATTTCTTTTGCGAAATTCATTTTTCTTCCTCACCAGAAAAACGAGGAAAAAATCAAAGTAAAACTGGGTTTTTGGTGGGCAATGACAGTCTTACTCGGCGGATTAATTGTGGCAAATGCTGTTTATTATGAAGCTTACACCCTCAAGAATATAATCAAACCACTGGTAAGTATAGCTATTGGTTGGCTAGCATATCTATTGATTTTTAAGAAGTTGGCGATTAAATTCCCCCGTGTGGTCGAAGAATTCGACCATCTGATTGGATTTATGAGCTTCATGTTAATTTTACTTTTCTGGATAGTATGGACGCAATCGGGTTTTTCAATATAGTATTACGACTGACAATATGGTTTTTACTAACCGCCGACTTAAGTCCGGCAAATATTATTATTGGTGTCAGTATCGCCTTTTTATTACCTCGTAGTCGTAAATCATTAGGCGCTCTAAAAGATTGGTTAGACGTGTTATGGGAAATTGTGGTCGCAATTCCCCAGGCCTATATAGAAGCAATACAAATTATGCTTCGCCCCCATAATGATGAAGTATTGGTTTGCGAAAAAGTTAAACCAAAACGAACACCAGGATTGATATTTCTGGATATATTTTTGATTACTTTTACCCCTAAAAGCATTGTTTTGAAATACCATGAACAAGGGTGGTATGAAGTACACGTAGTGCGACGGATGAAAAACAAATGAACTATATTTTGATTGCTATGATTTTAGCTTTGCTCATACCCATTTATGAAGCTTGGCAGGATAATAATATTTGGCAGAAAATACTAGCCTTTGCTAGTATTGCCACCAAAACTTCGATTATGATGTTGGTGGTATCCGTTTTGCGAGATGATTGGTCAATTGGAGTAGTTGCAGTTATCATCTTGAGTGTGGGTAATGCGGGATTAATGCTACTGGCAAATTTAATCAAAAGGTTAAACGAAATATGATTGACATTTTAATTGATATTTTAAGCTATAGCTTGATAGTGATTGGAATTATTTTGTGGTTTTGGGGAACACTCCCCCTACTCGGACATAGATCGGTTTTATTTAAACTCCATAGTCTTTCGGTAGCTGATACCCTTGGATCGATGAGTATTGTTGTCGGTTTACTACTGAAAATTCCTTTTGAATGGCCGTTATTGCTGCTAGCACTGATTACTTTGGCAATTTGGAATACGGTTTTGGGGTATGTTTTAGCATATTGCTCTAGTAGTGGAGAAAAAAATGATTGATAGTTATATTTATGTGATCATTGCCCTGCTACCCTTAGCAGCTTTTATACTGTTATTTCAAGTTAATCCTTATGATGCTTTGATTATCCGAGCTATTTTAGGAGCAGTAGCAGCTTTGGTATATGCAGTTTTAGGAGCTGCGGATGTAGCTTTAACTGAAGCTTTAGTAGGTACAATGTTAGCTATTACTCTTTATGTTGTGGCAGTTCGTTCCTCTTTAGTCATGCGTCTGGGAATAGTTAAAGGGGTAGAGGTAGAAGCAGACAGTGATTTTACCAAATTAATATCTAAGATCAGACAAACCATTAATAAATATCATTTGCGTCTTGAATTAGTTGAATATCCCAACAAACAAGCTTTAGAATGGGCATTGATAGGTAAAGAGGTTCACGCTATCTGTAGTAAATCAGAAACATCAAAACCAGGCAGCGAACCCACTTATCAAACTAGCATTAGAGTGCATCGTCTTTTTGAGATTATGGAAACCGAACTAACTTCAGCAAAAACAATTGTGACATACATTACTGTACCAAACTTGGAGGGCAAACATTAATGAAATGGATTTATATTATAGCTGGAATAGCATTGTTAGTCAAAGTGCTAATTATGCCCAACCCACAAGCAGAATGGGAGGAAATTTCTATTGTGAGAGCGATCGTAGATGATAGTGGAGTACCAAATGCAGTTTCTGGCATCATTTTTAGAAATCGACTCTACGACACAATTTTTGAAGTGGTGGTATTTACGATCGCTATTTTGGGCGTGAATTTTCTCCTCGCAAATGAAAAACCCACCGAAAAAGTTTATCAATTTAGCGATCAACCTTCAATTGTGCTAGCGCGTTTGGGAGCTACTATTACGGCGTTGGTGAGTATTGAGCTAGCAATTAGGGGACATCTAAGTCCAGGTGGTGGGTTTGCGGCAGGGGTTGCTGGAGGAACTGCTATTGGTTTGATTGCCATTACTTCATCATCTGAGAAGATGGAGAAAATCTATAAAACATGGAATGCTGCTACTTGGGAAAAGGTTTCGGTTTTAATATTCATTGTATTGGCAGCTATAACTCTGATGGGATTGGAATTACCTAAAGGAGAGTTAGGTACTCTTGTTAGTGGGGGAATTTTGCCGATACTTAATATTTTAGTGGCAATAAAAGTGGCATTGGGTTCCTGGGCAGTTATTTTACTGTTTATTCGTTATCGAGGGTTGTTGTGAGAGTAGGGAGATGGGGAGATGGGGAGATGGGGAGATGGCGGGATTGGATATTGTTGTTGTAGTGGGAAAAATATATGACTGAAAGTCGCGAAAATTTAATTAATAATCATGAAGATTTAGAGGTGTATCAAATTGCTTTTAATACTGCTATGAAAATTTTTGAAATTTCTAAAACTTTTCCCCAAGAAGAAACATATTCTTTAACTGACCAAATTAGGCGTTCCTCCCGTTCTGTATGTGCTAATTTAGCAGAAGCATGGAGGAGAAGACGTTATAGAGGTTTATTTTTATCTATTGGGATGAGAGCTTGAAAACCACGTCGCTTTAGTGCGTGGACGTTTAGCTCACGCGCGACTTTAGTCGCCTGTAAAAATATCTAATTTCCCCTTGACATTTTCTCCGCTAATTAGGGTTTTTATGATAGCATAAAAATCAAAAGGTAGGTCGAGCAAAAATGATAATTTACGAGTTCAAAGTCAAAGCTAAACCAGAGCAATACAAAGCAATAGATGAAGCCATTAAAACATCTCAATTCATCCAAAATAAGTGTTTAAGATATTAGATGTATAACAAAGGTGTCAGCAAATATGACCTAAATAAATATTGCAAAGTATTAGCTCAAGAATTTAGTTTTGCCTCGGAACTAAATTCAATATTAGCAGGGAGTGTCAATAAGATTAAATGATGCTGAAGCGGAAGCAGCAGAAAGTCAAGTTTGGCTAAAATTTGCAGTTAAATGTCAATATTTGGATATAGAAACAGCAAGACAACTTTATAGTCAATATAACCAAATTTTGGGGATGATTGTGAAAATGACCAAAAACGTTGATAAATGGTTGTTGAAAAAAACTTAAGTTGATGTGTTATATAGAATCCAGTTATATATATAATATTATGTTTATTATGTTTATAACTCTATATATACTTCAACATTAAATCCCCCCACCTCCCCATCCCCCCATCTCCCCATCTCCCCATCTTATTCCACAGCATATTCTGTAAACTTTCTCATAAAAGGCGTATGAAATCCTAGAACAATATCTTTTTTTGCGACTCCATTTGTCACTAATTCTTCTGCAATATCCAACTCAGTTCCATTCCACTGAATCCAAATTTTTTCGCCTTTAATATCAATATGAATCGGACAACTATGAATCAAATGTTCTTTTTCCCAACCAAGATAAACAATCTGCTAATAGTCTCGTACAGTATCAAAAATTGGCTGTACTTCGATTTCTCCATAAGCAGGTTTATTTTGACTATACTCTAACAAAAATTCCTGGACTAAATGACGATATTTTTCTAGTTTTTCCATTCTATAATTACCTCTTTATCTGGGTTATAAATAATTAATTTTACTTGATTTTCATTAAGTATTAACTGAGGAAATTAAAGTTTAAAAAAGTTGTTATAAGTAATCAGAGGTACGGCTAAATAAAGTGTTCGGTCAAGTTCCTTCTGTTTTAGTGCTGCCCGATAATTAATAAACTGTCGCAAGGCAATATGAAATTCATAAATAGCTGATGATTTTGGTAAGAAACTTTTAATTTCAACTGCTATCTTTTAATTATCTTTTTCTGCTCCAATAAGTTGTTCTGCACCAAGGTCAATAGACATATCTACATGACCGAAACTAATAGATAATGGGTCATGAGTGATTGACCATCCATCTTTATATTAGAGCATTTTTAACTTCCTGATGGAAAAAATCCCTGGCTGACATTGGTTTTTCTTTTTATAATAACCCTTAATAGTCGATCCAGTCAGTCCATTAGTCGGTAGTAGGGTGCGTTATATCATGTTCGGTTGAATACTTATAATATCTGTGGACCAAAGGCAGAAGGCAACCCACCCCTAACCCCTCCCAGGAGGGGAAGGCAGAAGGGAAAGAGCAAGGTTAGAAGGCAGAAGGTTTATTATAACTGATTATCCGAACATGATATTAGACAGCCTAAATTCAGATGATGAAAGGGATTGAGCAATCCGTCGTAGGGCACCATTTTAGGGGATAAGCCCACTACTGGACTACAAACTACTACTCAACGGTGCGTTACGGCACAATGGAATGCTTGACAGTTCAATGGCAGTTTGTGATGAGCGCCTAACGCACCCTACTAGACTCGGGCAACTCGCTGGGAGCGAAGACTATCACGTCATCGTTATCGCTACCGCCATCTTCCATGTAGGTAATTTCGACAAAATCCCAGTTCACTTCCATAGGATGCTGCACACCTTTGTCGCGATACTCGCGCACCTTCGGGAGATGTTCGTTTGGCTAAGATTTAAGAGTTGAAAATTGCCACCATATCTCACAAGTTAACAAGTATAGTTTCATAAAAAAACTAATGGGTGTTTGCCAGGTAACAATTTTCAATAAGTGAAATAAATTGAAACACTTTTACTCCTGTTACACTGGTGCATATGATCGCATACGTTCAAATCTCTTTGGTCTGTGTCACTAAGCGTTTGCCATTTGGCTGTTCAGGTTTCTCTCCAGCACTCTGTAAGGCTACCGCTCTTGATTTTTCCGCTTTGTGCCCCTCCCAACGCTTCAGAATTCCTAAATCAATGTCAAAGAGTTCAAGGACTCGGCCGACACTATGGTTGATAATCTCATCAATTGTCTCAGGTCGGTTGTAAAATGCTGGCATTGGCGGTGCGATGATTGCACCAAGCTGGGCTGCCTCATACATAAGTTTGCAGTGACCTAGATGAAGTGGTGCTTCTCGCGGCATTAAAACTAATCTCCTACGGTCTTTGAGTACCACGTCAGCAGCTCGAGTCAAAAGATTATCCGACATAGAGTGCGTGATTGCCGAGAGTGTTCGCATTGAGCATGGAGCAACAATCATACCTTCAGTTTTAAATGACCCGCTTGAAATTTTAGAAATAACGGACATAAAATGGGGAGTGTACATGGTCTTACTCTTGAAGTAATACTCATATCAATAATGTTCTTTCAGGAAGAAAACTAAGGAATAAAGTTATGTTAAAATTTTTACTTCTAAGTACAGGAATCCTGATGGGAGCATCTGCTTCTGACTGAGAATTCAAATAACTCTTAAACTTAAATGTTAAGGTCTATCTCTATAGTCATATCTTTGTGTAGATACACCATCAAGCTATTTTTATCTTAAAAAATACATTTGAATCTATATACACTACTCTAGACCTAAGAAATTCCACTGTTTTTTCAGCAATTCTTAAGATTTTAGGTAGGTCTTTTGCTCTTTCTATTTCTTGGCTAGTAGTGGTTCGATAATCTCCTATTCTTTATCTGTTAAGCTGCTTGAATATGGCATTTTTTCATCCTAAGCAAGCGTTGGCGGAGCCTAGCGGCAGCTATATCGCTCATTAGTATAGTCTTTTGCTAAAAGATAACAAATGGGTTCTATAGGTAATTCAGTCATCTAAAGATGACTTAAGCTATTACCCAAGGATTTCAATCCTGGACTTGAAACAGAAAGACGATCGGCCTCAATCACCCACCAGAATATAATTACCAATAATCTTTTTTAGTTCCAATGGAGCTTCCAGAGCGATGTTGCATCCGCAACGCTCCGCGAACGCTGCCCCCATATCTGGACGAACCACCCACAACCAAACCAACTTTTCCAAATAGTTTGGCGGTTCCTCATTCGGACACCACTCAATAGAGCCATCATTAACACCAATGATATTAGGACAAAAATCATTAGCTATAGCAACGCGATCGTCAAGTTGATGGAACTGCACCACATCTTCCCAAGCAACCTCATTAGGAATGGAATTTAAAATTGCTTCTACATCTAAAGTCAGCATGAAATTGTACCTCCGAAAGCTCTAACTACTCTGACACCAAAATCTTGTTGTTCTTCAAAAGATTGTTTGCCGATCCATTCTCTCACCTTCATCCTTTCTGAACCAGTTAGCTCTGGTTGAATCGAATTATAGAAATTGGTTATTTCTTGGTGAATAGATCCAGAACCATGTTCTAAGCAAACTAAATTCCCCGTATTATGAATTGCTTCCGCACCAAAAGTCTGTAAATTTTAAATAGTTTGTCCGACAAGATGATGCCAAGCTAGTTGATTGCCCGCCGTACCAATAACTCTTTTGAACTGACTAAACCTCCTAAAACCTTTTCCCGATCTTCTTTGGGGAATTACTGTCCTTGCTGCCAGTTACCTTGCCAGAAATCTTGCTATTTCTTGTCTAGTTTCATCTGTCACTTGTTTAAGTATAATTATATTAATATATTTGATACTTTCATTATGGAAAAACATCCCTCTTTTTGTCAAACTTTGGAAAAGGATAAACTATAAAAGCGATCGCCCCTCCCAAACCAATTTATTCAATAACAGGACTTACACACGGACACTAATCAAGTCAGGGTTGATGACTTTCAGCCCTACATTTACGGTGGCATTGCGGAGCAATATTGACCCATATTTTTGCATTGAAAATAGTAGAAAAAAGACAAATATTGCCCCGCAAATCCCAATTTAATTAATGCTCAAAAATATCTTTATACTGCAATAAATCTAATCCCACAAACACGGGTAAACATTCAAAACACTGTTGTGCTAATTCCCATCTTTCCTCTCGTTTCAACATTTTAATTAACTTCTCTTTGACACTCAATAAATACCGCACATCATTAGCAGCATAACTCAATTGTTCCTCCGTTAAATTTTCTGCATTTCCCCAATCAGAACTTTGAGCAGATTTATCTAACTCTACTTTTTCTAATTCCATTACTAAGTCTTTTAAACCATGTTTACCTGTATAAGTTCGTGCCAACTTACTGGCAATTTTGGTACAGAAAATTGGGGAAACTTTAATGTCTAAATGATGCTGCAACATTGCTACATCAAACCTAGCAAAATGAAATATTTTAACTATTCCAGTTGCCTCCATTAATTGTTTTAAATTCGGTGCTTCTTGTTGCCCTTTTTCAATCCGAATTGCTGTAACTTTGCCTTGAGCATCGCATAACTGGACTAAACATAAGCGATCGCGCCAGGGCAACAATCCCATAGTTTCTGTATCCACTGCAATACTATCTGCTTGCAAATAATCAGATAATATGGCCTCCGTTAAATCGCGATCGCATACTTGAAAATCACTCATTACTCACTTGATAATTACTAATATTTTTTAGACTGAACAATTATATCAAATTTGCTTGCTTTTGCGTCAGTCCAGTAGGGTGTGTTAGCAAAGCGTAACGTACCAGACACACTTAAATGTTGCTACAAAAAAATCAGGTTCAGTAGGGTGTGTTAGCAAAGCGTAACGTACCAGACACACTTAAATGTTGCTACAAAAAAATCAGTCAAACCTTGCTATAACAAAAGTTATACCAAAAAATCTAATGCACACTTTTAGCTGTGTCAGTCTACTACGACTGGACTGTGGGATGGTGCGTTACCGAATAATTAATAATTAATAATTAATAATTAAATAATTCGCGCCTTGAAACCTCCCCTTTTAAGGGGAAAAAAGCGGTCGATCTTCGTAGCTTCCCGAAGGGTGGGATGGCGATCTTCGGAGCGGGTCTGCAAGAACGGGTCTCCTCGCCATATCCAATTGACTAAGAGAAGAAATAATATTTCCTTATATTCAATTCCGTAACGGTTTTAACCAGAGGTAATTATCAATTATCCATTATCAATTAATGAATAACGCACCCTACTGGACTAATTTATCGGCACAGAAGAATATAGTAAATTAGCTTAAAAACCATCTTTCATTACTAAAATTTTCTCTGCCACATTTTGAGCAACAGGCATTACGGATAACCTATTTCCTTTCTTAGTAACTAACAATTCATCTGGGCTAAATTCTTGCTTCAAAATAGCCAAAGATATTAATTGAGGAAACTCTTCTACAAATTCCACAAAAACAGTTTGCCACCGAGGCGAATTAGGAGTAGATTTTGGGTCAAAATATTGGCTTTTTGGGTCAAATTGAGTAGGGTCAGCAATGCCACTTTCTAATATTTTTACTAATCCAATAATGCCAGGAGGTACAGTATTAGAATGATAGAAAAATGCTAAATCTCCCGGATTAATTTGTCGCAAAAAATTCCGAGCTTGATAATTTCTCACTCCATCCCAAATACAAGTTTTTTCATGTTTCATATCTGAGATGCTGTAAGTTTTTGGTTCAGATTTCATTAGCCAATATTTCATTATGTGTTTAAAAATGATATATTATTATTTGAATACTTAAATATAAACACTACTATGAAAAATATAGTAGATCAAGCTAAGTCTAATAACAACAATCAACTAGCGATCGCTATTTTTGGCTATAATATCATGTTCCCCCTCCGCTATAATATCATGTTCCCCCTCCGGGGGAGCTACGCTAATGGTTGAATACTTATAAATAACTATTGTAAGCAGTCAGGAGTGAGGTAGGGGAGCGGTCGGATTGGCGACGTACAGGAGTCAGGAGGTAAGAAAGGAGAAAAAGAGAAAATATTGGTATTGGGGGTATTGATAATTTCAGTATTTATTTGGTACTGTCGGTACTGTCAGTCCTTAAATTTTATTTATAACTGACCCGTCCGCAATTCGTAGCTCACCCGGAGGGATAACATGATATAATATAGAGAAAATAAATGAATATAAAAACTACTCAAACAAATTCTTTTTCGTTAAAGATAAATATTCTCAAGCTGAAAAATGGTTAGATAGAGTTAATTCTTAAAAGAGCGATCGCTAACCTGATCTAAAATATAAAATATACCTTTTCCGACAAAACATGAGCAAAACCCAAACTCAACTACTCACAGAAACTTGGATAACAGCAACTTGGGAACAATACATCCAAACTCTTGAAGACCCAAGTTATGAAAAAGCCAAAGTTTACTACCACAAAGGAAAACTCAGAATAGAAATGTCACCATTAGGAAATGACCACGCTAGTGACCACACAGTTATCATTACTGCAGTTGGTCTCTTTGCTGCTACCAAAAACATTGATCTAAATGGTAAAGATAATTGTACCTACCGCAAAACAGGATATCAAGCAACTCAACCCGATGTTTCCTATTACATTGGGGAAAATGCTGATGTTATTCCTTGGGGAAGTTCTATTATTGACCTAGATATTTATCCCTCACCAACTCTAGTTATTGAAGTTGCCAATACTTCCCTCCCTGATGATAAAGGGGAAAAGCGTTTGCTGTACGAAGCACTGAATATTGCTGAATATTGGATAGTTGATGTCCAGAATGTAGAAATTATTGCCTTTGCTGTTGCTGACGGTGGTAGTAGAAAAATCGATCGGTCTCAAGTTTTGCCTGGTTTAGACATTTCTTTATTAGAGGAAGCACTTCAGCGCACTCGTCAAACAAATCAAACTCAAGTTTATGCTTGGTTATTAAATCAGTTTCAAAATAGGGAGTAGGGAAATGAATCATGGATAATGAAAACTATCTCTAATTAGGGTTTGCGCTCAAAAGTCTTTTAGTAGGGGTAGGAGACAACCCACCCCTCGCCCCTCCCCCTCCCAGGAGGGGAGACATGGGAATGAGCGAGGAGGTAGGAGTAACAATTGTCAATTTGGGATTTTTCTGCCCAACTATGAGCTTAAAATACGCTCCATGCATGAGCATAAACAGCTGAAAAATTTGCACTGCAATTCGACCCCAAAAAGGCACTTGTCTTTATATGTCAATGCTTTTAGATTTATTCAGCAGAGCAATAATTATCAATTATCCATTATCCGTTGGTAATGAGAGACTTTAAATCTCTAGGGATTAATTATTAATTATTAATAATTAATTATCATACAATATCTTTCCTCTTCTGAAACCAAATAGTAAAGCCTAAATAAATCAGCGAATGTAAACATAAAGCTCCCCAACTTATCCCTAAATTTTCCCAGTTAAGGTTGTAAACATCTGAACCAGAAAATGGTAATGGAACGGTACTTCCATTTGGTAATTTAGTTGCTTCTGGCACCATATTATTAACATTTACAAGTGCCCCATAAGCAGCTACAGACCAACGACTTAACATTAGCCAAGAAAATTTACTAGCTATACCTGTCATTTCAAATAAAACACCAGAAAAAATAATTTGAGGTAGCAATATTAAGGGTAAAGCACTATTAGCTTGAGAACCATTTTTCACAATAGATGAAATCATTAATCCCAGACTAATACAGCTTATTAATGTTAAAAAAGTGGTAATACTAACTCCTATAGGCCATGAAATTAATTCTGGCTGGGGATTTTCAAATCCCAGTATTACTACTACTACTATTAATAGAGTTTGCAGAGTTGCTAATAATCCTAGAACTATTAATTTTGAGCTGAGATAAGCAAATAATCCTAAGTTAACTAATCTTTCCCGAATATAAATAGCTGATTCTTTGACTATTTCTTGCAGAGAACTAGACAGACTAACCCATAAACAAGCACAGGTAAATACAAATAATACTCGCAAAGCTAAAGGAGCTAAGGTAGGTTCTGGGTCGCCAATTAATGGATTTTTATCTCTAACTGCAAATAAAATTAAACTAATACCAATAGGGGCAGTAAATAAAGCTAAACCTAAGTTAATGGGGTCGCGAATAGTTAATTGAAAATATCGTTGAATTAAAATAAAAAGTTGTTTCCAAAAAGAAGTAGGTTGTTGTTTAGGGGGTAAATTAGTAGGGGATTTTAAATTATCGATACTGAGATGATTGGCAATATAACGTCGATAATATTCTGATTGACGAAAATTATTTACCCACTCATTAATATTTTCATCACTGGTTTCTAGTTCGTTATAAATATCAGCAAAATCACCAGTATTGACAGAGAAAAAAGTCATAGCTTCTCTCGAGGATCCAAAATAACATAAACGCCCTCCTCTACCTAAAAAAACTACTCGGTCGCAAATTCTAATATTAGCTGTGGCATGGGTGACTAAGATAATTGTTCGTCCTTGATTTGCCAATTTTCTTAATAGTTGCATCATTTTTTTATCTAAACCTGGGTCTAGTCCTGATGTCGGTTCATCTAAGAAAAATAATTTGGGGTCTGCTAATAATTCCACACCAATACTTACCCTTTTTCTCTGTCCTCCACTTAACTGACTAACTAATACATTTTTCCTCTCTTTCATCTCTATTTGTTCTAGAGTTTTTTCGACTACTTCCTTAATATTAATATCCGGCGGTAATCGCAATTTTGCCGCATAATTTAAAACCTCCAATACTGTTAATTCTCGATGAATAATATCATCTTGAGGAACATAACCAATTTGAGTCCGATAGATATTGAAATTATTCCTTAAATCTTCACCATTAATATAAACTTTGCCTTTAGTTGTAGGGTCTATTCCTAATAATGTTCGCATCAAAGTTGATTTACCAGTGCCACTACCTCCCACCAAGGCCACAAACTGTCCTGGTTCGATCGCAAAGGAGATATCATTTAGCAAAACTCGTGTTTTTCCTCGTTGGTCTCTGACTATTCTAAATAGGCGATCGGCATCAATACGAATTTGATTTCCAGGGTCAAAAACTTCTAGGCGATCGCCACGCCTAATTAGAGTAAAAGGTCCTATTTTGACGACCGCTCCTTCAGTCAAAACAATAGAGTTTTTAACTCGCACCCCATTGACAAAAACGCCATTGGTACTATAGTCGTGTAAAACGTAATTACCCTGACCATTAGGTTCAATGGTGGCATGACTACGAGAAACAATGGGAGCATCCAATTCCAGAGTTGCATCAGGATCGCGACCAAGTAAAACTGATCGATCTTTTAAAGATATTGAGCGCGTTTTTGGTAAAGATGCTATAGTTATGGGATTATTAGGATCGAAATATTTCAGCAAGATTTGGTTTTGGGGGTCGAGACCAATTTTGATTTCCATGCCATTCTCTAGAAGATGACCTTCAGATGGAGTGATGCGAGTACGGTCTAGAAATAATCCATTGGTACTTGCTCGATGACCGTCACCATCATAAATATAGTAGCGATCGTCAATTTTCCTGATAGTGGCGTGGTAACTAGATATAACTAACCAACCAGAAGGTACTACAAGATCGGCGTGGAGGCGATCGCGCCCTAATATATGATTGTCTTGTGTCAGTTGGAAAGTGATAATTTGGCCTTGATTACTTAATTCTATATAAGGATTATTACTTAAAAGGGTAGTTTGCCCTGTTTTTTTATTCATACTTAATATTAGATTTTAGATTCTCTTGCACAAATTGACAAAAACTATTTATATTTAATCAGAAGTGGGTAATAAGTTCTAGTTGAATCTACAATTTATTCTGTTAAGTTGAGCATAAAATAGACGATTGTTTCGGGCAAAATTTATTGCTAAATTAACTATATTATTTATCTAAAAAAAAATCTAATCAAACAAAGTCAAAGTATCAATATTTGATTATTTTTTGATATGGCAGTGGAAAGAAAGGACGCGGACAGATAAAAAGGTTAAAACTCAGAAAACGCCAGATTTTTCCTTCTGTTGTAGATAACTACAATCTTCTTACTTATTACTTCTTCCTTCTGCTATGTAAACTGCTAAAATGCCAGACAGAGTTAACTATAGTATAATCTCTAGATATTACTGCAATAAATGAAGACGAAACTAATGCTAAAAAAAATTTTTATAACTACTATCTGTATGGCGTTATCTTTAGCTGGGTGTAAATCACCTGAACCAGAAATACCATCTCCTTCTCCTGAAACCACACCTTCCCCAAAAGTATCAATTGAAATTCCGGAAAAACCCTTAACACTACCTCCAGATAATCCTGAAAAAATAGCCTCTACTCAAGTACAAACATATCTTAGTAGATTAGCAAATCAAGGATTTTCTCAACAAAATCAAGGAATATGGATACAATCAAATGATACTTTATTAGCAAATTATCAAGGTACAATTCCTTTACCAGCAGCTTCAATTACTAAAGTAGCAACTTCTTTAGTAGCCTTAAAAACTTTCAATCCCGACCATCAATTTATTACTTTAATTGGCACAACAGGTACAATTGAAAATGGCGTTTTAAATGGAGATTTAGTCATTCAAGGAGGAGAAGATCCATTTTTTGTATGGGAAGAAGCGATCGCTATTGGTAATTTATTAAATCAAATGGGGATTCAAAGAGTTACTGGAAATCTAATTATTACTGGCAAATTTTACATGAACTTTGAATCTAATCCTCAGACTGCTGGTAATTTATTGAAACAAGGATTAAACAGTCAAATTTGGTCTTCAGAAGTTTTAAATCAATATCAGACTTTGCCTCCAGGTACAGCAAAACCACAAGTAATAATTGATGGGGTTGTAGCAGTTTCTCTTACTCATAGTGAAAATATTAAACTATTAGTTAGACATTATTCTTTTCCGATGGCTGAACTGGTGAAAAAGATGAATCAATATAGCAATAATTTAATGGCAGATATGTTAGCTGAAGCGGTGGGAGGCTATCAAGTAGTTGCGGAAAAAGCAGCTCAATTTGTAGGAGTACCAAAAGAGGAAATTACATTAATTAATGGTTCTGGTTTAGGAGAAGAAAATCGTATTTCTCCTCGCGCTGCTACGGGAATGTTTCTAGCAATAGATAAATATCTTCAGCAATATAATATGAATGTGGCAGATGTATTTGTTATTGTAGGTAAAGATAAAGGTATTTTAGATGAACGTAAACAACTTCCAAATTTGGCAGTAGTTAAGTCTGGAACCCTGGATTATGTTAGTGCTTTAGCAGGAGCTTTACCAACAAAAGAAAAGGGAGTTGTTTGGTTTACAATTCTGAACAAAGGAGCTAGTGTAACAGAGTTACGCAACCAGCAAGAAATTTTACTTAAAGATGTTTTAAATAACTGGGGTTATGTTGATTTATCACCAGCAAACTTAACAGCTAATCCTGAGAGAAAAACTAAAACTTCTCGTAGTGAAATTATACAATAGGGAGTAGGGGAGCGGATAGGGAGGTTGCGTACAAGGTCTGTAGAGGAGTAGTCAAAACATGAATAATTAGGGTTTGCTGAAAAAGTATGAGTAGGGACGTTGCATCCAACGTCCGTACAGAGTCAGAATAAATAGGAGTTATAGAGGATCTACCAGGAAGAATAGTCCCTTGATTTTTCTGCTGTAGTGAGCATTAAAGGCTCACTTTTTGAACCTGAATGACCTAAAAACTTACACTTTTTAAGAACCTAAAAAGGCTAAAAATTTATCTGTCAATACTTTTAGATTTAATCAGCAGAGCAATAATTAACAAGCTTCTGCTTAATAAGGTTAATAATTATCAAAAAGGTCATTTTGCCTGTTAATTACTCAAGTAAATCATTATTTTTTTCAAATTGGTATTAGACATCTCCAATAATAAAAAATAAAATCAATTATTTCTCCCTACTCTTGAGGGACTTTGCATACAACGTCCCTACTACTTCCTACTCCCTATTTTCTAAGAAATTGACTGCTGAACAGGTGCAGCAGCAACAATTTTTAGTGCCATAGTTGAAAGAGGTAAACTTTGTATATAAACTAAACCAGGACCCGTTAGTTTAGTTAAAAATAAACCCTCTCCAGCAAATACAATATTCTTCAAACCACCCATCATTTCAATCTCATATTTTATCGACGTAGAAAAACCAACAACTGCACCAGTTTCTACCCGTAATTCTTCCCCGTCAGCTAAATTTTTTTCTACAATTGTACCACCAGCATGAACAAAAGCTAATCCATTTCCCTGTAATTTTTGCAGGATAAAACCTTCTCCACCGAAGAAACCAGCACCCACCTTTTTAGTAAAAGCAATTTCAATATCAATACCATTAGCAGCACATAGAAAAGAACTAGATTGACATAAAAATTCTCCACCTAATTCCGTTAAATTTAAAGGAATAACTTGCCCTGGATAGGGAGCAGCAAAAGCAACTCTAGCTTTACCTGTACCTCGATTGAAAAAAGTGGTAATCATAAAACTTGCCCCAGTCAACATTCGCTTAAAACCTTTCCAAGCACCACCACCAGTGGTAGTTTGCATTTCAATGCCTTGTTCCATATAGGTCATTGCTCCTGCTTCTGCTCTAACTCCTTCTTCAGGGTCAAGTTCAATTTCTACTAATTGTAGAGATTCTCCTTTGATTTCATAGTCAATAATATCAGCGGCCATAATACATACATATCCTTAAAATTATTGATCTTATAACATTCAGGACTTACGCAAAATATCAAATCATAAACCTTCTGTAGGGGCGAATGGCCATTCGCCCCTACTAGATAGCGGTGCAACCCCGCGTCGGCGTCAGACGCAAAGGAACGCGCACCAAGAGATGGTGGTTCTGCATAAGTCCTGATCATAAAAAATAAAATCAATCTCATACGCATAAATCATCAATTATTTCCCCCGACTTCCGACTCCCTCTTTTAGCAAAAAAACTATAAAAAACCGAAGGGTAAATACCTAAATGCTTAATCACTAGGAAACTAAGCCAGATATTCCACATCGCCATAGTCAAGCTAGTAGTGATCGCTGCTCCAATGGAACCAAAGATAGGAATTAATACTCCATTCAAAACAATATTAACTAAAGCAGCATAACCATAAATAACTTAACTAAAGTCTGTAATGGCACCAACCAAATCACAATTAGAAGTGGTTTTGCATAGGCAAAGCTGTGATAATGGTTGAGCAATAAAATTAGACCCGTGGTAACTAAACACAAAAAGACACTACTCAATATGGTCAGTAACAAGCTGCCACGCATAATACCGCCCAAACGCCACCAATCTTGCTTAACTCGGTATTCGGAAATTAAGCGCAATACCGTGCGAGGGAAACCCAATCCTGCTGGAATTGCTAAGAGTAATGACCAAGAGATGACATATTCATAAATTCCGTACTCAGTTTTACCCATCCATCGGGCTAGAAATACTTTAGAGTTGTTGGGAATTAAGCCAAAAAAATGGCTAAAACCCTTATCAGTCAAAGTTTATAGCATTCTTTATACCTAAAATCGTAAAAGCCTTATATGGTAAGCTTTTGAGCATTGTTCAACTTTTATTTCCCAACAACTCTTTTAACTAAGTAGATCAGCAATAACCCTGTTAATTGAATAACGGTACTTTGATATTTTTTACAGCGAAAATGCCTTTAAAGCTAGTAGGGGCAAGGGAAATACGTTGCTCTGGTTCAAAATGGCTCAAACCTAGATATATCAGGAAAAAGGTTGGTTAAATGTAAAACCTAGACTATATAAGGGTTTGATGCTGTTCTTAACATATTTTTTGCCAAAGTACCGATAATCAAGGCTACTTTAACATCTTTAACTAGAGCGCTGAAATTGAAACTGTCTGAATTTGCTGATAGTGAAGTTTGAGTCATAGATGCTGATTTTTTTGATTACGCAAAAGATGAAACTATACACCACCTGTAGGGGTTAACGACCGTTAACCCCTACTACTTCTCTTGGATCGACGGGTCTTGCCACTAAAATACCAATGGCACTTTCCACATTCCAAATATATCTTTCTAAATCATAAGCAACCGTTACTTTTCCCGCAGGGGAAGCATGAATCAAACCAATATTACCATCAGAATTACGATAAACTAAACCAGTATGAGTCACATCTAAGCCATTAATTTCTGTTGCTACGGCGACTATATCTCCCGCTTTTAACTGAGAATAAACGGTACTAATTTTATAGTAAGGAATATAATTAATTTTCAGTTTACTGATACTATCTTCCATACTAACAATACATTGATAATTAGCATCATTCCTAGCAATTTGTGGATACTTAAATCTATTTTTACTCATAAAAAATAATTGCTTATTTACCCTTTCACCACCTAATTCAACACCGATATCTATAACAGTTCCACGTCTTTGATTATCAGCAATCCATTCAGAAAAATAATGTAAACGGCTGCAATATCCATCCATTTTACCTTTCCAGTAACGCTGGTTTCTAATGTTATTAATAAAGGTCAAATAAGCATAATCTTCCATTGCTATTCCCCTAGCCATTGCCAAGACAGTTTCCACAAATAATACACAATCAAATCCATCTAAACTAATAACTAAAGATTCTTGATTTGATTGGTCTAATAATCCAGCCTTGTAGGGAGCACCAATAAAATAATCAGCGATCGCCTGCATAATTTCTGCCATCGGACGTTGAGAAAGATTTTGTTTTATAGCATATTCCATCACTGGTTTAAACTGAGGATCTTCGGGAATATTATTAGCTGATGGTTTTTTAATTCTTTTGTCTCCAACACTTTTATTTAACTGAACATCAATTACTGGTCTTGTCGGAGGTTGAGAAGGACCTATAGGTGCTTCTTTTAAAATATTTTGCCTTGATAAAATAGATAATTTTGATGATTTTTTTTCATCAATATCTAGAGATTTTAAAGTAGTATCATCAAATTGAACTATACGAAAATTAGATAGTTTTTCTGAAGCAGATAATTGTGAATTAATATTATTTTTATTGTCAGATTTTATTTTGCGATTATCCCGAACATTAGCAATATATTTAGTCTGTAAATTAACACTATTTTGAGCAGCATTAATCTTATTCACAATAGATAAAATTCCTGTATTGCTGCCAGTAATCGCTACTGTTAAAATAATTAACTTTAATAATTTTCTCATTTTTGATAAGGATTATTAGCTAATAAGTATGTTATCCTGAATTAAAACAAATGGGTAATAATTCCTGATGTGAAACCGACAGTTTTGAACAATCGCTATCAAGTTATACAAGCACTCAGTAGTGGTGGGTTCGGAGAAACCTTTTTAGCTCAAGATACCCAAATGCCTTCAGGCCGCTACTGTGTAATTAAGCAACTTAAAGTAGTTACAAATAATCCCGAAATTTACCAACAGGTATTGCAACGTTTCCAACGAGAGGCGGCCATTTTAGAAGAATTAGGGGAGACTAATAGCCAAATACCCAAGTTGTATGCTTATTTTAGTGATACAGCAGGTCGATTTTACCTGGTACAAGAATGGATAGAGGGAGAAACTCTAGGGAAAAAAGTAAAAACTACAGGCCCAATGACAGATGGTGATGTTCAGAAAATTCTGATTAGTTTACTATCGGTTATTAATTATATACATAGCAGAAATATTATTCATCGGGATATTAAACCGGAAAATATTATTTTGCGCCAACAGGATGACTTGCCAGTTTTAATAGATTTTGGGGCAGTAAAAGATTCTATTAGCACAGCAATTAATTCTCAAAATACGACACCTATTTCTATGATGATTGGTACTCCTGGATATATGGCTTTTGAACAAGCAGCAGGACGACCAGTTTATGCCAGCGATTTATATAGTTTAGGACTAACAGCCATTTTTCTACTAACAGGAAGAGTTCCCCAAGATTTAGAAATGGATTTACAAACAGGGAAAATTATTTGGCAAAAATATACGAGTAATTTAACTTCTAAATTAGCAGGAATTTTAGACCGAGCAATTCAACCTAATATTAACGATCGCTTTGCTACATCTACAGAAATGTTAGATGCTTTAAAGTCTAATTCAACTCAGGTTTTTACTAATGAAAAAACTCCGTCATCTTCATCTTTAGTAGTAATCAATAATTCTGACACAGCGACAACTTTAAATTCACCTTTAGACCAATGTCTAGACCCTCCTTCAACTCAATTATCTATTAATCGCAAAACTTGGCAGAAAGCTGTGATTATTAGTGGTGCTATTGGCAGTTGTTTTTTGAGTAGTATTTTGCTCAAAAATGTCTTAAGCAAATCTCCCCAAACGGACTTAGAAATACCAAATATTCCCACACCACCCACCACCGAATTAGTAACATCAATTTCTCAACAACAAGCTCAAGAATTAATCCAGAATTGGTTAAAAGCAAAAAAAGAAATATTTGCTCCTCCCTATAACCGAAAACTTGCTGCTGAATTAACAACAGGAAAGGTATATGATAGTATAGTAGCCTCCAATGGAGCGATCGCCTGGTTAAAAGAAAATAATGCTTACTATCAGTATAGAGTACAAAAAATAGATAGTATTGAATATTT
This sequence comes from Okeania hirsuta, assembly GCF_003838195.1. Taxonomy (GTDB): domain Bacteria; phylum Cyanobacteriota; class Cyanobacteriia; order Cyanobacteriales; family Microcoleaceae; genus Okeania; species Okeania hirsuta. The sequence goes on along the minus strand of NZ_RCBY01000001.1, from coordinate 85,294 downwards.
TTCTACTCAAGGAAATCAAGCCAAGATTCAAATTAAAGTTACTGAAGAATATCAACTTTTTAAAAATGATAAATTAGAAACTACAAGGTCAGGCTCTGCCCAACTAACAGTTATTTATAATTTGACATTTGTAGACGGCAAATGGAAAATAGCTACTTCTCAGATTATTTAGAAATAAAACTATAGTAATTCGTAGAAAAAAACAAGTATAGTTTACAAAGGGTGATAAATACTATATTTACTTCTTTGTTATTAAATTATTATACCAAATTTAAAAAAGGTAGTTATATTAAATTTGGTTGAACCGGAGTAATACTAAATCGGGTTTTACTAGTGGTCTGTCCCATTAATTTTGACGGGTAGGATAAATTTTTGAAACCTTAACTCTTGCGTCTTCTGTACAAAAACGCCAATCTACACAAACCGGGGTTGCATTGCGCTCACCCTGCCAAATTGAAACTTCTTTTTCTCATTTTTCTCAAGTTTCAGCATCTGGAATTCATAGATTTAAACATTGCCCTACAAGTACAGATAATATCAAATCCGGTAGCATCGGTATAAAATCTTTTGAAGTAGGAGTCAGGAGTCAACCCACCCCTCCCCCTCCCAGGAGGGGAAGGACTGAGTCAGGAGGGAAAAAATTTATGAAGATTTGGTAATGGTGAAGATAAAGAATGTTTTTATACCGAATTAAACGGATTTGATATAATTCAGATTCAAGCATCTTTAACCAACTACCATATTTTGGTGTATGTTGGATTTCGAGTTTTTTTGCAATTCTTCTGGCTTGCGCTAGTTCAAATACTTCATAGAACCCCCGATCGTATCTTTGCACGGGGTATGTGCTTTTGGCTGCCGTTCTTAGAACTCAGTCGGTGGTGAAGTCAGGAGATTCAGGAACGAGAATAGGGCCAAAAGCGGATGCAACCCCGCGCCCTTCGGGTATCTCTTTGCTCCGGAGGAGGAGCTACGCTAACAGAGACGCTTTGCGTACGGCAGTTGCGTGACTGTCGGCGGGATGCCTATCGGGCGGACGCAGGTTCCGCCTACAGCCCCTTGGGAACCCGCAGGGGGCACTGCACTCACCGCCCGATAGCGCACCAGGTAGCGCACCAAGCAGGTAGAAAAATGCTTCCATCTCCCCATCTCCTTATCTCTCCATCTCCCCACCTCCCTATCTTTTTTTAAATAGGGCTTGCTGATTAAATATAAAAGTCTTTACAGATAAAAGTTTTAGCCTTTTTAAGTATCAAAAAGTGCGAGGTTTTAGGTGGTAATGGTTCAATTAGGAGCGGATTTTGCTCAAGAGTTGGGCAGAAAAATTAAGGGACTATTCTTCCTACTATCTCCTCTATAATTCTCTGTTCCTCCTGTCTCCTGTCTCCAGTATAGCTGTCTCCTACCCCTACTAAAAGACTTTTTCAGCAAGCCCTAAATAGATATCAAATGGGTTCTATAAGTATTTAACCCGACATGATATAACTTCTAAAGTTATGCTTTAGCTACAGAATAAGGACTTGTCAACTGTTCCAACTGGGCAACCAATAAACTGAGGAACAAACCAACATCAGTCACAACTCCAACTGATTCAACGGAACCGCGATCGCTCAATTTAGTCACCACCGCCGGATTAATATCAACGCAAACCATCTTCACTCCAGCAGGTGTCATATTCCCCACCCCAATAGAATGCAACATAGTTGACAACATCAAAACCATATCAGCACCTTTCAACAACTCTGTATATTCTTCCTGTGCCTTAATCAAATCCATCTGAGTATCAGGCAGAGGTCCGTCATCACGAATCGAACCTGCTAAACAGAAGGGTACATTATTCTTAACACACTCATACATCACACCCTTTTTCAAAATACCAGTCTCAACTGCTTTAGCAATGCTACCACAACGCCGAATAGTATTAATAGTCTTCAGATGATGTCGATGCCCACCATGAACTGCAACTCCCTGTTTCATATCCACACCAAGAGAAGTTCCCATCAGTGATTGTTCAATATCGTGAACTGCTATAGCATTACCACCCAACAATGCTTGCACATATCCTTGACGAATCAAATGTGCTAAATGTTCACTACCACCAGTGTGAATCACCACTGGACCTGCTGTAACTACTATTTTGCCTCCACGATCGCGAACTTGCCGTAATTCCCAAGCCACTTGTTCAACAATCAATTCTACTCTACGTTCGCTAGAAACGCCAGCAGACATAAAACTGAACTCTTCTTTATTTCGTTTTTCACGGGATTCTGTTTTGCGGATAGAGCGAATACCTATGACATCTACCACGACTTTTTCGCCAATTTTTACATCCCGCAGCACTTTACATTTTGCTTGAATCTTACCGTCAGTTTCAGTAATGGCGATTGCTCCATCCATCCTTTGATTTTGTACTCGTATCCACTGACCTTTTACTCTAACTTCAGTAGGATAAATAGTAGATACATAAAAATCATCAGGGGCAACACCATCTTGTTCCACTGACTCCAATTTAGCATCCTCCACATCCTCAGTAGGCACTAATGCACCAATGTCAATGAGTTGACTCATTATTTCTTCCATGACCTCATGGGAAGGTGCAGAAACTTTGACTTCAGCGAGGGAAGTGCTTTGACGTTGTTCTCCGAGATTAAAGTTGAGGACTTTGAAACTACCCCCACCTTCAACTATTAAATCTAAAGCTTGGTTGATCAAACCAGAGTCCAGTAAATGTCCTTCCATACGAATGGTACGACTTTCAACTTGTACAACGGCATAACGATCGGGTATAATTGGCTCTGTAACTCTAAGAGTGAGGCATTTAGCTGCACCGCCTGCTTTGAGAAATTCACTTAGAAGTGTTTCAATGACGTTGAAACCTACTTCGGTAAGGAGTGATTTCAAGCTTTCACTCACCTTATTCATAATGATGGTTTGGTTGATGTTAACTGCGTTGCAGGCAAAGTTAACTGCATCTGCTTCTGCTACAGTTATTCGTTTTTCTGGTGGCACTCGCATTTCAATTAGGCGGTTGGAGTAAGAGTCGAATGCCGGAGGATAGTAAAGTAAGTAACCTCCTGTTAGAGGACAGAAGCAGGTATCAAGATGATAAAAACGCTCGTCTGTCAGTCTAAGTGATAGCACTTCGATGTCGAGCCATTTTGCCAGAAGTGGGTGGGAGTCTAATTCTGAACGGAAGCCATATCCTGCCCAGAGGTAACGACCTTCTCTATCTAGTAGTGCATCCCCCGCTCCTTCAAAGGGGAGGTCTTTGGGAAGTTCGTGAACGATAAAACCCTGATTTAGGAACCATTCTTTGAAATAGGGTTCTTCTCCTTGACGTTCCTTGTGGTAGAAACGGCTGAGAACAACAGTATTTCCAAGGATCAAACCTGCATTGGCAGTAAATACCATGTCAGGCCATCCTTTTTGAGGTGTTACTAGGTCTACGACCGCGTTTTCTTTAATAATGTCGTGGAGTTGATACCATTGTTCAACGGAGCGATCGCGTGAGGATTTATGAATATTTCCCTCCATCCAAGGATTAATTACATAGTCTACATCATAGTGGTCGGGGGCACACATCAGAAAGCGAATTGAATCATTCATAATTTATTACCGGGTAAATGTCCTGTATAGCGCAAGTCAGAAGTCAGAAGTAAGTAGGGGCGTTAGCGGCAGCTCTGCGTTAGCAAATGGCCATTCGCCCCTACAGAAGTAATCTCTGACGATCTTTTGAGCATTTAGGAATATCCTAAGCTTTACTTTGACTGCTATATATGGGTCTACTGAGTTTGTTTGATAGCCAATGGAAAACCCACTCCTAAATTATTTAGGAGTGGCATTTTAGTTTGAAAAGGCTAAGACTTTATATTATCACGGTAGGATTACATCAAATGCTGTTTGTATGGAATTGACATCCTCCCGACGTTGCTCTTAGGAGACAGCGCGGCATTCCCTAGCATCGCTGTCAGGGGCTTTCTGTTGCCTCTTGACAGAGGAGCTGCACTAACATAGCACCCACCTTCGGAGATTTACTCCCTTCGGGTCTAAAGGCGCGCTCCACAGACTGAAACTGCGAGTCCCGCAGCCTTCTTGGTGGGGGTTCCCTCTCTTGGTCAGCATTCCCTTGCGACTGGCGTCGTCGCGGGGTCTGACCGCTTGCGTCTGGCGCCGACGCGGGTTCCCATCCGCAAAATGTTTATACTTGCATTTATATTTCGATCATGGTGAATACCGCATTCTGGAGAATCCCACTCTCTTAATACTTAGAGGCAATTTTTTCACTACATGACTACAATTAGGGTTTGCGCTCAAAAGTCTTATGGGTAAGGGTAGGAGACAGGAGACAGGAGACAGGAGACAGGAGAAAAGGGTCGGGAGCGAGGAGGTAGGAGTAAGATAAGAATTGTCCCAAGATTGTTCTGCCCAACTATGAGCCTAAAATACGCTCCATGCAAGAGCGTGAAGAGCTGAAAACCAGGCACTGCAATTCGACCCCAAAAAGGCTAAAACCTTTATCTGTAAATACTTTTAGATTTAATCAGCAAGCCCCAATTAGAACAATCCGAGGCTCCCCTACGGGAGAACGCAGGTCTCCAACCAACGTTGAGATGAGAATTCTCAAAATAATTGGTTCGCGCGACCCCACCTTGATTGGCAAAATGTTTTTGGAGGCTTGCTCAAATCCCCATTACAAAAACAACTTCTGACTTCTGACTTCGTTAATTATGCTTCTTCTGCTGCACGCTGTATCAACTTTCTAGCTACAGATTGAGTGCCTGTATGTTGAAAGTAATTTGTGGTTTTATCTAGAAATGCAGCTACAACATCTAAAGCGTCATCGGAAAAGTCGATAAAGCCACCAATTTTGTCAAAAATACTTTCTGGGGTTAAACCAACTGACCCAACCAAGTTATCCATCCACCCTTGAACTGCTCCGAAGGTCTCACTAATAAAGCCAAATTTGTCATCTCCAGGAATGGTATCGCTAATTGCTCCAAAAACTGCATTATCTGCAAAAGCACTTTCACCTTCTCCATCAAGGGTATCTTGTACTTTTTGTAGGAAGTCTGGACCCAAAGGTATCAAACCATCAAGACAAACTAAGGCAGCCATTCGCATCAGAGATGGACCACTATACTCCTCAGTCAGGTTTGTGACAAATTCTCCTGGATTAAGAATTGGCAGACCATTGAGTTTACTATAAGCTATCAACTCTGCTACAATTTTTAGGCACAGGTCAATAGATTGAGTTGTGTCAGCTTTGGGAGTTAAGCCTCCTAAAAAGCTTAAAAAGGGGATTTTTTCACTGACTATTTCGGCCATAGCTGCTGCAGCAAGAGCGCCGTCTACATTATCAACTAGGTTGTAATACCATATAGCTCCCTGATATCCATTATCCGCATCATTGTATAGCTCAATAGCTTTATTGCGGATATCCATAATTCTATCTGCATCTGTCTCACCTGTAATTACTTCAATAGTTTTATCAAAACCTACTACATTTTCCCACTCGCCAGGTACTACGAAATCTAGAGCATTGAGTGTTTTGACCGTTAGATTATTACTCGGTAGTTGGTCTAGTAAATCAATGATTGAATCGCTCATTTTGACCCCTTTTGCTTTGTTAGTTGTTTGCGTTGTCGTTCTTGATTTTTGATTGTTGATTCTATATTTGCATTGCCTTCACAGTTTCGGCGAAAAAAACTGATTTTTATGGTCTGTAACTACATCTCACTTTATATCATGTCTGCATTAAGTCTGCATTAATTAGTTACAAAAAACCTTCTCTATCTTCGTATTATCTGTTCCGTATGGCTTTGTTGCATGAAAGTAGCGATCGCCAAAAACTCCCTTAGTTGGAAGTTAACTAGATTTCTACTTTGTAGCTCTGGGGTTTACCATTTTGAATCATCACGTTGAGTATGGAACATTGTATGAATAACTCCACTGCCTGATTATCAAATTTTCGTCGTCGTAACTTGCATCCATTGAGGACTTTGAGCCTGAACATTGTAGTTTCTGACAACGAGCGTCGGTGGTAGCCACATTCACGTTTCCACTTCTTGCGTCCTACTTTTCTTATCCTTCTGAGGTTTTCATCTCTGGGATGAGGTGAGCATTTACAGTTGCCATGTTGACCTATTACTGCATTTTTCCTGGGTGGAATTGTTGCCTTTGCCCCTCGTTGCCTAGCTTTCTCGTAACACTTATACTTGTCATAGGCTCCATCTCCTGATACTTGGGCTATTTCCCCATCTACTCCATCTAACAGGTCAGAAAATACTTGGTCGTCACTGACATCATTGGTAGTCACTACCCCACTGATAATCTCCCCTGTGGCCTCCGAAACTCCTAGATGTAATTTACGCCATGTACGCCGTTTACTGACACCATGAACTCTTGTTTTCCATTCACCTTCGCCGTAAACTTTCACCCCTGTAGAGTCTACTACCATATGAATTGCTTCGTTCGTTGGTATAACTGGTAGTTTAACATTCAGTTTTGGCAAGCGACGGGATACAGTGCTATGGTCAGGTACTGGTAAATCTAAGTCCATCAATTGAAATATAGATTTGACAAAACCTTCGGTCTGTCGTCCGGCCAGACTATACAAGGATTGCATAGTCACCATCAATTCAATGGCCGTGTCACTATAATTATTAGATGCTCCCCTACGTCCAGTTTTTTTCTGATTAAGCCACTGCTCGATGGCCTCTGGAGTCAGCCAAAAAGTGAGACTCCCTCGCTGCTTTAAGGAGGCATCATACTCAGACCAGTTTTTGAGTCGATACAAGGACTTGGAGTTGGATTTAGACTTACTCTTACTCATATCTGCTGAGTGTAGTTTCGTGTACCATCTTGACTTCTTTATTTTTACCCTAAACATCATCTTTTGTGCAACAAAGCCGTTCCGTATTATTAGTTATTTTTGAGTATTCAACCGGAGATTGTATTACATTTTTTGATAATTTGACAATAATGGTGCAATAGCGTCAGTCCTGATACATAAATTTCAAAGTCGCTATCGAAAGTAAGACCGCGGTAACTCTTAGTCATCCGCGATCATTCCTAGCAAAATTTATTTCTACTTTAGCTGCATTACTTGCCTGTAGCTTGTTCTTAGGAATCAACTCATGCATTTCAACCCAAGCTTTGAGTGTGCTGAAAGCTGAGTGCTGTTTGCGGAGCATTCCGGTACGGAAAATACTGATAGCTAGTTAACAATGTCTCAAATAACGACCATATACATAGCCATAATAAGGATATGAAATTCTTGCCCAACCATGACGGTAACCAATAACACGGACACGAGCGCCGGGATGTAAACCTCCTATAATTCTACCCCAAGGATATGTCCTAATTCGCAAGTTGCGATGACGAGTTGCCACTCGACGACAACTACCATAATGCTTACTACCATGACCATAACTATGAGCAAGTTGCTCTTCACCTTCAGTGGGAATTGTAGTGATAGACTGCTCTACACTTTTAGTGTTCTGAGGCGCTCCTACTGCTATAGAAGTAAGACTCATACTACCAATAGCAGCAATAGATAATAAAGTACTCATTGCTACAGATTTTGTCCAATTCATCATCTGTTTCATTCCTCGATCTGATTGCATAAATTCCGGTCTTTATATTATTTTCTCAGAAAAGAGACCCTCAGACAAGACATTGAGTATTAATTTTGTTTAATCTAATCTTGTTATTTGTCTATACTAATCTTCACAATATTTTATTTAAGATATTGACATTAAGCTTATACTGTGATAAGCACATAAAAGAGTAATTAGTAACGACCGCTCATCACTCTATTTTTATTTTCTATTCAATAATTTTTATGTCATCTAATCAAAAGCTTTACGAAGGTAAAGCGAAAATTCTATATACCACTAACGACTCAGAAATATTACTTACTTATTTTAAAGATGATGCCACAGCATTTAATGCTCAAAAAAGAGGCACAATAACAGGGAAAGGTAGAATTAATTGTACTATTTCTAGTCACATATTTAAACTACTGGAAGCTAATGGTATACCTACTCATTTTATTGACTGTCCTGCACCAGATAAAATGAGAGTCCGAAAGGTGAAAATTTTGCTTATCGAAGTTATTGTGAGAAATATTGCTGCAGGTAGTCTTTGTAAACAAACTGGATTAGCAGAAGGAACAGTGTTGAAATTTCCTCTAGTGGAATATTGCTATAAAAATGATAGTCTTCAAGACCCACTGTTGACACGCGATCGCCTCTTAATAATGGAACTAGCTACCCCAGAACAATTAGAGCAAATACGGACTTTTGCCCTAAAAATTAATGATATTCTCAAAAATTTCTTTAACCAATGTCAAATTACTCTGGTGGACTTCAAACTCGAATTTGGCCTAGATCGGCAAAATAATCTGATTCTTGCGGATGAAATAAGTCCAGATAGCTGCCGACTTTGGGACCAATCTCAAACTGACTTAAACTTGAGAGTAATGGACAAAGACCGCTTCCGTCACGATCTTGGTAATGTAGAAACGGCATATCAACAAGTCTTAGAAAGGATTTTGGCTCAGACAGGTTGAGAACCCTGGCAATGGTGTACAATTTTACAGTTTGTATGGAAAATTTAACTGGTGTGTGGATTGTAGGGGATAGAATTATATGCGCTTGTCTCCGTTCTTAGTGGTAATTTTTGCTGCTTCAACAACTTTTGGAATCTCAAAATCTGCTAATGCTCAAATATCGAAAAGTAATACTGATATAGATAGTAATTTTATTGCTATATCTATTAATTCAAGAAAACAATTTAACAAATTTTCTTCTACTAAATCTTTTTTAGAGTTAGGATATAATTTCCCTTCACAAAAATTATTTGGTAGTATCAATAATAATTTCTCCCATATATCTTGGTCTAAAGAAGCAGTCAAACTTGATTTTTATGATTTAATTAAGGTTAGAGAAATTACAAAACCTGTAATTATTGGTAAAAGTTTAAATAGTAAATACAGTTCTGCTTTTAATAAGGAATTTGCAGAATTTTTCGCTTTTGCTTTAGAAAATCTTGAAAATCAACATATTCCTCAACTAGCTCTAATTAATAAAACAGTAGAAACCAAATTAGAACCAACCATCAATAAACAGTTTGCTCCTGAGATTTCTACTTCAGAAATTGTCGAAAATCAAAGGGAAAATCCTCAAGATTTCCAGTTGGCAAAAGGTGTAGAAACCAAATTAGAACTAACCATCAATAAACAGTTTGCTCCTGAGATTTCTACTTCAGAAATTGTGGATGACTGGAGGAAAAATTCTCAAAATATTGAGTTGGCAAAAGGTGTAGAAACTAAATTAGAACCAACCATAAATAAACAGTTTGCTCCTGAGATTTCTACTTCAGAAATTGTCGAAAATCAAAGGGAAAATCCTCAAGATTTCCAGTTGGCAAAAGGTGTAGAAACTAAATTAGAACCAACCATAAATAAACAGTTTGCTCCTGAGATTTCTACTTCAGAAATTGTCGAAAATCAAAGGGAAAATCCTCAAGATTTCCAGTTGGCAAAAGGTGTAGAAACCAAATTAGAACCAACCATCAATAAACAGTTTGCTGCGAATATTCCTACTTCAGAAATTGTAGAAAATCAAAGGGAAAATCCTCAAGATTTCCAGTTGGCAAAAGGTGTAGAAACCAAATTAGAACTAACCATCAATAAACAGTTTGATTCTGAAATTTATCAAAAAATAAATTTATCTGATAGTGAAATTACTCAAAATCAACAGAAATTAACATTAGACCCATCAGACAACTTGGCCAAAATATCATCCCCAGAAGAAGAAGTCCTCGAAGAACCAGATAGCGATGCCCCACCCTCCGCAATAGAATCAGAAGAATTTACTCTTTCTCAATCACAACCAACAGAACCCTCTACAGAAGAAGCAGAACCCTTAGTGCTAGTCGCTGAAGTTGTAGTTAGTGGAGTAGACGGAGAACTAGAAGACCAAGTTTACCAAGTCATTACTACTCAAGCTGGACGTACTACAACTCGGTCTCAACTACAGAGAGACATTAACGCGATATTTGCCACTGGTTTCTTCCGAAATGTGAAAGCATTACCAGAAGATACTCCCCTGGGTGTACGAGTAACTTTTGAAGTTGAACCCAACCCTGTATTGAATTCTGTAACCATAGAAGGTGCTCAAGTATTCCCTGAAAGTGAAGTAGACAGAATATTCGGCGAGCAATATGGTGAAACTCTGAATCTGAAAATTTTTGAAGGGGGTGTCGAACAAGTCAACCAGTGGTATCAAGATAACGGTTACGTTCTCGGACAAGTTATCGGTGCTCCCCAAGTCAATGACGACGGTTCAGTTATTCTAGAAGTTGCAGAGGGAGAAATTAAAGATATTCAAGTACGCTTTGTGAGTGCAGAAGGAGAAACAACAGATGAAGAAGGTAATTTAATTGAGGGTCGTACTCGTGAATATATCATCACTAGAGAAATTCAACTTCAACCAGGAGATATCTTTGAGCGACAAACAGCAGAAAAAGATATTAGGAGAGTGTTTGGTTTAGGAATTTTTGAAGATGTTAGATTGGGTTTAGAACCAGCACCAGACGATCCTAACAAGGCAAATGTGATTGTGAATATTGTAGAAAAAAGTACAGGTTCTCTCGCATTTGGTGGTGGAGTTAGTTCTGCGAGTGGGTTATTTGGTACAGTCAGTTATCAACAACAAAATATTGGTGGTAATAATCAGAAATTAGGTGGCGAGTTTCAAGTAGGTGAGCGATTATTACTAGCGGATATTAGCTTTACCGATCCCTGGATAGGTGGAGATGACCACCGCCTTTCCTACACAGTTAATGCGTTCAGACGACGAGCAATATCGGTAATTTTTGATTCTGACGACGAAAACGATCAGCGCGATGTCGATCTGCCTAATGGTGACAACCCACGAGTCATTCGTACAGGAGGTGGAGTTAGTTTTACCCGTCCGTTTATTCCTAATCCATTTGTTGAACCGGAATGGACAGCTTCTTTGGGAATAAAATATGAACGAGTAGAAATTCAGGATAGTGATGGTGATACTGAACCTAGAGATGAATTAGGTAATAAATTGACTGTTGATGATTCTGGGGAAGACGATCTACTTACTATTCAATTTGGTATTGTTAATGATCGACGCAATAATCCCCGACAACCTACTTCTGGTAGTTTGCTAAGATTTGGTACAGAACAGTCTATTCCTATCGGTTCAGCAGAGATTGCATTGAATCGTTTACGAGCTAATTACAGTTTCTATATTCCAGTAGACTTTACTAACTTCATTGATGGACCTGAAGCTTTGGCCTTTAACATACAAGGTGGTCATATAATTGGAGATTTACCTCCTTATGAAGCTTTTCCTCTAGGTGGTACTAATACAGTTCGTGGATATGATGAAGGTTCTGTAGGAGCAGGTCGTACATTCTTGTTGGGAACTGTTGAGTATCGCTTTCCTGTATTTGGGTTTCTTGGAGGCGCTTTATTTATTGATGCTGCAACAGTATTTGATAGTCAAAGTTCTGTTATTGGTAATCCTGGAGGTGTGAGGAATAAACCAGGAGACGGTATAGGTTATGGTGCTGGTATTCGGGTACAATCTCCTCTCGGTCCAATTAGAGTTGATTACGCTATTAATGATGAAGGTGATACTCGTTTCCACTTCGGTATTGGTGAGCGTTTCTAATACTAAGTTCTAATTTATGGGCGTTGCTGAGTGATAATGATTTTTAGATTAAGTATCAACGGGAAACATAAGTTTTTCAATTAATAAGTTCGGATTGAGTGTTGTGATCGGATTGTAATTTGTCTAGTTCTATATTAGTTAAATTACTGATTTCTGGAATAATACCGATTCCTGCTAATGCAAAATTCACCAAAAGAATTGAAACGATCTGTCTGTTCATAACTTTAAAGATTGATAATAGTTTATATCCGCTTATTCTCAATCTCTATATAGGAATCAGGATGATTTTAATGACATCAATTTAATCCTCCTTAGTCATACCTTCAACACTAAAAATAAATTTGTTCTAGAAAAAAATTTATTTTTAGTCTGACAAGGTGTTTGGAAAATATTTAGTTTTTTGGCGTTGCTGATTTGGGATATGATTTGTATTTTTTTGGCGATTGCTAAACTATATCAATGACAAGTATTTGAGATTCTTCAGTTTTTATTTTCATACCTTGATTCAGCAACGCCAGTTTTTTTAAATCTCCTCTAATGTGAAATCCGCTTCCTCAAAATTTAATATCGTGTCCCTTTAGAATACTTAACAATAAAGTAGGAAATAGGGAATAAAGGAATCAATGGGGAGAAAAGTGAGTGAGGAGAATTGTTTGAGTGAGGAGAATTGTTTGATTGACTACAGGTAGATGAAGTGGAAAATGAGCAAAATTATCTATCTAGCCATGTAATTAGGGTCAAATTTTTTGCTTGTATATTTTTGTAGTTAATGGCCTTCCATCTAGAGAAGATGAGAAATGGCCTTTGGCTAGGATTCAGAAATAAAAAAAGGTATCTTCTGACAAAAAAATTAAATATATTGTCATCTGTCAAAGAATAAGGGCGTTTTTGGCCCAAAATACCCCTTGCTGCTATGAAAATATTACAAACTATTAAGAAAATAATGAGAAAGTGAACAAAATGCCTCAAAATACTTGCTGAAGGTAGTTATGTCAGAGGGTACTTTGTCCTTCTTACTAGCTAACCAATTTTTAAGCAACCTTATTACCTTAACTCTGTTGGAATAAAGCATGAGTATAATTACCAAATCAATCGTTAATGCAGATGCTGAGGCTCGTTATCTGAGTCCCGGCGAATTAGACCGAATCAAGACTTTTGTTTCCTCTGGCGAACGTCGCGTTCGGATTGCTCAAATTATGAGTGAATCTCGTGAGCGTATTCTTAAGGAGGCTGGAAACCAGCTTTTCCAAAAGCGTCCTGATGTTGTTTCTCCAGGTGGTAATGCCTACGGTGAACAAATGACTGCTACTTGCTTGCGCGATCTGGATTATTATTTGCGTTTGATCAGCTACGGTATTGTTGCTGGAGACGTTACTCCTATTGAAGAGATCGGACTCGTAGGCGTTACTGAAATGTATAAGTCTTTGGGCACTCCCATCGAAGCTGTTGCTGAAGGTGTTCGCTGCATGAAGAATGTTGCTGCTTCCCTTCTCTCAGGTGATGATGCTAGCGAAGCTGCTTCTTACTTTGACTATGTTATCGGTGCTATGAGTTAAGGCTAAATATTTTTTAGAGGTTAGATGAAAGTTGGTGAGAAGGAAACAAGAATTTAATAATTTAGAACTTCCTGAAATATCAAATTGAAGTCTACAATCAAATCTCTAAAATCCTGGCCTTCGCCTATCCAATAATTTTGAAGATTCAGCAAATTTAAGGAAATCAATCAATAATGCAAGACGCTATTACCTCCGTTATTAATTCTTCTGACATTCAAGGTAAATACCTTGATGCTGGTGCTCTAGAGAAGCTCACTAACTACTTTGCCACAGGTGAACTACGAGTTCGCGCTGCAACTTCTATCAGTGCGAATGCTGCAACTATTGTTAAAGAAGCTGTAGCTAAGTCTTTACTTTACTCTGATATTACTCGTCCTGGTGGTAATATGTACACCACTCGTCGTTATGCTGCTTGCATCCGTGATTTGGACTATTATCTACGTTATGCTACCTATGCTATGTTAGCTGGCGATCCTTCTATTTTAGATGAGCGCGTACTAAATGGCTTAAAAGAAACTTACAATTCTCTAGGCGTTCCCATCGGTGCTACTGTACAAGCTATTCAAGCTATGAAGGAAGTTACTGCTGGTTTAGTCGGTCCTGATGCTGGAAAGGAAATGGGCGTTTATTTCGACTACATTTGCTCTGGGTTAAGCTAATTTGGCGATCAGTAAAAAAGGCCAAAAAAGGTAGATTTACCTTTTTGATTTAACTGATGTTTTACTATAAGGCTAGGGAAGCCTAGAATGAGTGTTAGATTACCAAAGGCTTATTGTTGAATAAATAATCTGTTTTAGTAAACTAGCATTGATTCTATAGGTTCCCTGCCTTAGGAGTTTTTAGGTTTGAGATTTGAGGCGATCGCATTACTTAGAAATTCTCGTGTTAGATTTAAGTATGGGGGTCGTCAATATATGGGTTTAGATAATCTCAAAACTCAATAATAATTAGATAAGTATTTGACTGTTTACCCTAATTGTTTTACAAAAGGATTTAAGAAAATCTTCACCAAGTATTAGGAGAAATTTGTATTATGAGAATGTTTAAGATTACTGCTTGTGTTCCGAGTCAAACTCGTATTCGTACTCAACGAGAATTACAAAATACTTACTTTACCAAGCTTGTTCCTTATGATAGCTGGTTCCAGGAACAACAAAGAATTATGAAAATGGGTGGTAAAATTGTTAATGTCCAGTTAGCTACTGGTAAACCAGGAGCAAATACTGGGTTACTTTAAATTACTATTTTGAGAAATGGTAGTAAAAGAGAGGTCAAAAGACCTCTTTTTTTTGTTTGTATTTCACTTGTAATGAAATATAGAAATTTTAACTTGAGTTGTGAGATCTTGTAGAAAGAAGAAGGAAAAATCATGCGTTGTGTGAGTTTTACAGCGGTTTTCATTTCGGTAGACTACAGTAGGGGCATTAACGTAGTTGTGCGCTAGCTAATGGCCATTTGCTAATGCAAAGCTGCGCTTTATATGTTGGGGAGCAAAACGCTCCTACAGGGTTTTGGTTATGACGATGTGGTTCATCAATCAGCAAAAGCACTGTCAGCTTTTGATATGTTCGTGCCCTTTCCTTCGACTGCTATATTGTAGATTTTTAAGCAGTAGGAAATAGGGACAATAAATTAGAGTCTTTGGCATTAAAATAAGTTATTAATTCTTGCCTATTTGGTCAATTTATTATAATTAATTTATCTACAAACCACTATAACTAATCTGAGTTATTGATCAATTGTTTTGCGACCTAATACTAAAAAAGTAGTACCATTATTCCAAATTTATTCTGTTTTAAGAAAGACTGATAACTATAATATTAAATAAATTAAATTATCTATTAAGTATTTATGAAATATTCCGCATCTACATCTACTCAAAAATCTCCAAAAGCTAAACAAAATCAAGTAGAAAATTCTCTTCCTCCTAACACTGAGTATGACAAAATTGATGTTAGCAAACTATCAGAAATGATGCAGCGTTATGTGGAAGTAAAACTACAATATTCTCATGCTCTTTTGCTATTTCGAGTAGGTGACTTTTTTGAATGTTTTTTTCAGGATGCTGTGACGATCGCTCAAGAATTAGAGTTAGTACAAACTACTAAGCACGCTGGTAAAGAAATTGGCAGAGTACCGATGACTGGTGTACCCCATCATGCTGTGGAAAAATATGCTGCCATGTTAGTAGAAAAGGGTTACGCTGTGGTTGTTTGCGATCAAGTAGAAGATTCTGCTATTGCGAAAAAAGAAAACCGTCAAGTCAAGCGTGAAATTACTCGTATCCTTACTCCGGGTACTCTTACCGACGATGGAATGCTCAAACCTCGCTACAATAATTATTTAGCTGCTGTCGTTATTGCCAAAAATCATTGGGGTCTTGCTTACACTGATATTTCTACCGGAGAGTTTCTGACCACCCAGACCCAAGGTTTAGACCAACTCACTCAAGAATTGATGCGTTTGCAACCGTCGGAAGTGCTATTTCCTACAAATGCGCCGGATATCGGTTTTATGTTGCGACCGGGAGAAAAATCGGATCATCTTCCAGAATGTCTGCCTAATTCTTTCTGTTATTCTCTACGTCCGCAACAACCTTTTACTTTAGGGGAGGCAAAAGAGCGACTGTTGATAAAATTTCAACTGACATCCCTGGAAGGTATCGGTTGCGAACGTATTCCACTGGGGGTGCGTGCTGCGGGTGGGTTGCTGGAATATCTTGAAGAAACTCAAAAGGAAAATCAAGTTCCTTTACAACGTCTGCGGAGCTATACTTTGGCAGATTTTTTGATTATCGACCATCAAACTCGCCGGAATTTGGAAATTACTCAAACGGTGCGAGATGGGAGTTATCAAGGGTCGTTGTTATCGGCGATCGACAAAACTAGCACTGCAATGGGTGGTCGTGCTTTACGACGATGGTTACAGCAACCACTTTTGAGTTTGAAGGGTATTCGTGCTAGACATGACACTATTGATGAACTGATAACTAATAACGATTTGCGTCAAGATATTCAAAGAGTATTGCGTCAAATTTATGATTTAGATCGTTTAACTGGACGTACTGGTGCTGGTACTGCAAATGCTAGAGATTTAGTTTTTTTAGCTGATTCTTTAACGAAACTTCCGGAACTTTCGGCATTAGCATTGGCAGGTAATTCTCCTTATTTAAAAGTCTTGCAAAAAATTCCACCAATTTTACAAGAATTGGGAGAAAAAATTCATTCTCACTTAGTAGAGTCTCCTCCTCAAAAGTTAAAAGAAGGTGGGTTAATTCAGTCTGAGATAAATCAACAATTAGATGAGATGCGGAGGTTAGCTGAAGAAGACCAACAATGGATTGCTAATTTGGAAGTTACGGAGAGAGAAAGGACGGGAATTTCTAATTTAAAGGTTGGTTATAATAAGGCTTTTGGTTATTATATTAGTATTTCTAAATCAAAGGCAGATTTGGCTCCGGATGATTATACTCGGAAGCAGACTTTGACTAATGAGGAGCGTTATATTACTGAGGAATTAAAGGAAAGAGAAGTTAGAATTTTAACGGCACAAGATGATTTGAATGAGTTGGAATATGATATTTTTGTTGGTCTGAGAACTGAAGTGGGGGAATACGCAGAGGAGATTAGAAATGTTTCTCGTGCTGTGGCAGCTATTGATGTTTTGTGTGGTTTTGCAGAAGTAGCAATTTATCAAAATTATGTTCGTCCTACGATGACTGATAGTCGGGAATTGAAAATTATTGAGGGTCGGCATCCGGTGGTAGAAAAATATTTGCCTGCTGGTTTTTTTGTGCCTAATACTGCGATATTGGGAAGTAAAAATATAGAGGAAAATAATTCGGGAGTTACTCCTTATCAAGCTCAAGATTTAATTATTTTAACTGGTCCGAATGCTAGTGGTAAAAGTTGTTATTTGCGGCAGGTAGGATTGATTCAATTAATGGCACAAACTGGTAGTTTTGTTCCGGCAAGTTCTGCTGTTTTGGCGGTGAGCGATCGGATATTTACTCGTGTTGGAGCAGTGGATGATTTAGCAACAGGTCAATCAACTTTTATGGTGGAGATGAATGAGACGGCAAATATTTTGAATCATGCTACGGAAAAGTCTTTAGTTTTGTTGGATGAAATTGGTAGGGGAACGGCAACTTTTGACGGAATTTCGATTGCTTGGTCGGTGGCAGAATATTTGGCAACGGAAATTTTGTCTCGGACAATTTTTGCGACTCACTATCACGAATTAAATGAACTTTCTTCTATTTTGGATAATGTGGCAAATTATCAGGTAACGGTGAAAGAGTTGCCGGATAAAATTGTATTTTTGCATCAGGTACAACCTGGTGGAGCGGATAAATCTTATGGTATTGAAGCGGGAAGATTAGCAGGTTTACCGGATTCAGTAATTCAGCGTGCTAGACAGGTAATGGAGCAAATTGAAAAGCATAGTAAGATAGCTATTGGTTTGCGGAAAGGTATTAAGAAAAAAGAAGAGGAAGAGGTGATAACTGTAGAACAGTTAGATATTTTTAGTGAGGAATTTGGAGATAGTTTGCTATAACAGTTATCAGTTAGCAGTTATCAGTTATCAGAGGTAAAAATTCAAGAATGAAAATTACCTCTGCTTTCTTTTTTTTCTAGCAGTAGGTTGGGTTGAGGAACGTTAGCGGAGCTTATCCGTTAGGATAAACCCAACAACAGGAGTACAGCAACAATCAAAGTTTTGTTGGGTTTCACTCCGTTCTACCCAACCTACATTTCTGTAGAGCAGTTAGATATTTTTAGTGAATAATTTGGAGATAGTTTATTGTGACAGTTATCAGTTAACAGTTATCAGTTATCAGCACAATTGAAGTTTGAAACGTCAAGGTATTATGAGATATCTAATACAAACCAGAAACTGGGTTTGTTAACTGTCAGATTCTTTTTCTTTAGTAAAAGAAGTAAACGAACTAGCTCAAGAAGTTGTTCCTGTTACTGTGAAGTTAATTTCTTGGTTAACAGCACTTTTTGCATAAGCAAATTAAGTAAAGATAGAATAGGTATATGACTGTAAGCTGATCGTTTTCTATCGTTTTATTTTGTAGGAAGCGATCGCTTTCTATTAAGTTCTTATTAAATTAGGAATTAGTATCAATAAAATGAAGTTATGAAATGTTAATTTCATGGTAGTTTCATCATATAATACCCAATCTTTTGTGAAACTTATTGAATACTTAAATTCTGATTACTAACGGATGAATTAAAACTTTAGAAATTTATCAATACTTAGGTGTTTCTGAAGTTTTGAAAAAAGGATGATTTACTTAGGTAAAACTTTAATTATTAAGTCATAGATACGAGGTATGAGATGAGAATTATACAAACAACAGGAACAGTGAAAAATGGAGAAGTAAAAATTACTGTTCCTCCAGAATTTAATAACGGTGAAATAGACATTATTCTTGTTACCAAAAATGAGCCAGATGAATTTGAAATTATGCGGGAAATAGCAAAAGCAAAAGGATATGATTCTCAGGAAAAGATACTCGACCTAATCAAGAAAGTTAAATTAGAAATGCTTCAGGAAAAAGAGAGAATAAAATAATCTCTAAAATCAAACGTTTATGTCTTGATACAAAATATAATCGGCATTCAAGAAGTTAATTCAGATGAGGCAAAAATTCTTGAATCTATAGGTTACTATGAAAAACAATATGCTCAAATTGAAGCTGAAATTATTTTATCTCCTGAGTTAATTGACCAAATCTGGCGAGTTCAAATTGAAGCTGAAATTATTTTATCTCCTGAGTTAATTGACCAAATCTGGCGAGTGGGTAAGTATTTATGGAATAAAGACAAAGCAGGTTTAGTTCTTGGTCTTATTTGGTCAAATCTCAACATCTTTTATGTAACCCCTGATGCAGAGTGGTAGAATCTCTTCAAAGAAATTAATTTAACAGGAAATATCCCCACAGAAGATATAGAAGTTTTTCTTACAGCTAAGTTTGGACTAACAGATTGTTTTGTCTCTTCTAATAGAGAACTAATTAAAGCGATCGCTGATTTTGAGTGTTTAACTCCAGATGCTTTTATCAACAAATATCTCAAATAAATATCTGTAAATACCAAAATACTAAATTTTATCAGCAAAATCAAGTTATGAGAGGTTGATTTTATGGTAGTTTTATCAGCTAATACACAATCTTTTGTGAAACTTATCGAATACTTGAACTGTGATAATCTTGATAGCGTTAGCGAAGCTTTGCGTCAGCAATCGCTTATTAATTTCTACTGATATAAGCTGGAATATTTATGAAAATCTATTAAATTATTTGGGAAATTCACCTTATTTCAAAGTTATTTATCATCAAGGAAGTTTACAAATTATGTCTCCTAGCAGTCGCCATGAAATTTACAAGAAAATGTTGGGGATGTTGGTAGAAAATTATTGTTTAGAAACAGGGATTCGTTTTTATCCCTTGGGTTCTACAACTTTGAAATCTCAAGATAAATTAAAAGGAATTGAGCCAGACCAATGTTATTGTATTGGTAGTCAAAAAAATATTCCCGATCTAGCAATTGAGGTTGTTATTACTAGCGGAGGAATTCAAACTTTAGAAATTTATCAAGGTTTAGATGTTTCTGAAGTTTGGTTTTGACAAAATGGAGAGTTACAGGTTTTTTGCCTAGTAAATTGTGAGTATTTGCAGAAAAATAATAGTCAGTTATTACCAAATCTTGATTTAGATTTATTAGTGAGTTATTTAGATTGGGAGGAACCTCTTGATGCTATTTGGGATTTTAAAGAAAGAAGGAAGAAGGAAGAAGAAAGAAGGAAGAAGTAATAAGTGTAGGTTTGGTTGAGGAACCGTTAGCTCCAGCTTATCCGTTAGGATAAACCCAACAAAAATAAAGCACTAAAAATTAGATCGTAAAAAATATGAATTATCTTGCTCAAATTGCCAATAATTCCTGGATGAAAATATACCTGAGAATTTTAGCCTTAATTTTTACCTATAGCGGGTTAATTCACATTACAAATATCATAGGTTTAGGCCCACAACCATGGTTAGAAACTCCTCTAACTTGGCAAATAGGAGACATAATTTATGGCATCCTAGATATTGTGGCTGTTATTGGTTTGTGGCAAAGAAAAGCTTGGGGAATTAGTTGTTTTTTCATAGGAATTTTATCTCAATTTTTAATTTACACAGTTTTTCTAGATTATTTTGCCTTTACCGAACAACAGCGAACAACTATTTACGGCTTATTAGGAACAGAGGTTATTTTACTTTTAATATTTTTAGTTTTATTGTTGTTGAAAAAGTAGTTACTAAATCAAACATTCATCAATTTCAAATATTAGAACAAGTTTCGAGTTGATAATATGTTTTTAGGGAACAAGGAATGAATAAGAATTATAGATTAGTCTTAAGCTTTACCTCATGCTTCCTTAAATTTTCTGTATCTAGTAAATTTTTAATTTATAACTTCCTTCAAAACAAAAAAATTATTATGACATTTGAAAAAAAAATATCTCCTGTCCTTATTGTAAATATAAGGAAGAAGGAAGAGGGAAGAAAGAAGAAAGCTTTAGTTATCTAGAACAGAATACTTAAAAGTCCGAAAAAACTTAAATTTTCTGTAGATATTCACGCTTTGGTTGACACAAACGATACCAGCAGACACGATATTACTTCTATTAGTAGTATCAAATTGGAATCGAATTTGGATGAGCTTACTATGTTTCTCAATCCATCTTTTTATCTTCAGAAACCCACATTGAAGAAGTAAAACTTATTTTGAACTATTAGATTCATTTTCTATTTGTGGGGCTGGAAATAGATATTGAACTTTCTCTACCAATTTAGGAAACCCAGATGGAAATAACTTAGGATAAATAATCAGCAAAAGAATGCCAATAATAGTAGAACCTAAGTAATAAATAATTTGCCCATTCTGCATCCAAGTCAAGAAATCTAAAAATCCAAATTTTTTCGGTTTTTCTATTTTTGGCTGAGGGGATATTTTTGATTGAGGAGAATTTCCTGTTACTTTAGCTGCAATCTTACTCTCATCACCCAATACATTTCCCACAACATTTCCATTTTTATTTTCAATTTTCTGGCTTTGGTCATTGACAAGTTTTTCAGCTATAGTTTGATTGCCAATAACATCATTTTCATTAATATTTATTACTGAGTCAGTATGATTATTTATTGTATAGTTTGTAGAATCTTTAGGGTTTAAAAAATTCCTACTCCTATCTTTGTCTATTACATCATCAATTAAACTTAATACCTCAACTGTATGATAGGGAGGTTTACCGCACTCAGTAGTGTATTTGCGATAATTAATTCGTTCTTTTAATTCCCTAAAGTTCAGGACTTACGCAAGGGCACTATATATAGCGTCTACTAATTTAGGCGATCGCTATAAATTTTCAAGCGATCGCCTAAATATTTCTGCCATTCTTAAAGCAAGAGAAAAAAATACCTATCAAATAAAAATAGCCCTGAATTTTATTGTAGGCTTTTTCAGCTCTTGGAGCAGATAATCTGATAGTAAATCATGTTTGACTCTATAGATAGTTTTTCCTATTTTTACTGCTAATCTTTTTAAGAAATTCCAGACTAACATAGCACAAGCTATGTGATTTTTTTGAATTTGCCTAAGACGACATTGACAAAATTCAACACCTGTTAACTGCTTAATTTATCTGTGAAATTCTTCAATTTTCCATCTAGTTTGAGACTCAAACTCTACAGCATCTACTGAATATTGAGCTAAGTCATTAGTTGCAATATATTCTGTCCTGTTGGTCGAAACAGTTGCCCAGAATAGTTTGACTTTTTTATCTCTTGGAAACCCTTTAAATTTAATTATTTTACCTGATGTTTTTTCGGATTCATTCCAACTTAACTTTCCTATATTTTTATATTTTTCTACACCACCAGTATCATCTACTAAGCGATTTATTTTTAAGGGACAATAATATATTTTTCCTAAATTGTCTATCAATGCCATTAATCTTTGTGTGGCATACCAACTATCCATTAATACAGTCTTAAACGGTAGTTTTTTATGACCTACCACAGAAAAAATCATTTCTTCTACATGATCTCCGCACGCTTTTTTTATTAGTATCCGGGTCATAAATTCGATAATCTATCAGCCAAAACTCTTCGGCTTCTGGATTAAAATATATACAATTTACTATCCCTATACCACGAATTACACTATGGTTATTACCACTATACTGTCGGCGGACTAACTCAATTTTATTACTATGTTCTTTATTAAGAACTGTATGATCAAATATTAAATAGCCTTCTGTGTTAGTTACAATTTCATCTTTAACATTTCCCCATAAATTTTGGTCATCAAAATTTTCGGTTTTCAGATAACGATTTATCGTGTCATGGCTAACGTTTTCTAGGTGATTTGCTAAATTTGTAATGGTATAATTCGTATGAGAATTGAGTAAATACTGACAATAATCAATATAGTTAAAATTCATGTAGTTAGCTCAAATCAACAACAGTATTATTCTATAATAATTAGAGTATTTTGGCCAAGTTTATTGACAATTAGCAACATCTACATAGAGGAAAAATAAACTATATTAGCGTGTCTTTCGCCCCTCACGAATTTTGTTTAGGCGATCGCTAAGGGGAACTTAGTCAGGAATACCAATGTAGAAATAACCTTAAGGCTTAACACTATATATAGTGCCTTTGCGTAAGTCCTGAAGTTGTAGAAATAAGGATTCTGAGTATTTTTGCAAGCTGAACAATTACAAGGAATTAATTTATTATATTTGAGTCGATTATTGTAGGAACTATGAATTTTATCCAATTCGTGAATAACAATAGTGATTAAATCCCGTTTTTGCTGCCCAGAAATTCTAATTTTTATTTCTCTCTTACCGTAATATTCAATCACTTCTGCTCTGGTTTGATTTTTCTTGAGAATGACTCCGCTTTTCCATACATATTTTTGCTCCTCAATATCCTCGTGCATCGCCACAATAAACTGAGTAATAATTCCTTTGGGCATAAATTCGTAAGTGTAACGTAATATCAAATTATTGCTTTCATCCCAATCATATTCTGGTTGAGCTTCTGTTAGGAGTTGAGGGGCAATATAGATTTGAGAAGTACCAGGAATTTTATAGCGGGACTTTAGCAAATTTCAAGCCCAAACAAACCCCAAACTCTCTTGATCAGCGGTAAATACGTCGATGTTTTCATCTAACCACTCAACAAAACGATCAGATATTGCTGTACGAAATGCTTCTCAAGTATCAGTAAAGGTATTTAATGGTTTGTTAGCCCAACGCCTTCTTATACCTCCTGTTAACTGATGCCAGATCATAAATGTATAAGCACGATCAGACTAAAATAAAATGCCTTTTGAGGCTGATTTTATCTCTGACTTGATATTCTCTTAGTCCTCACCATCCTTTGGCTTCTAATCACGAAAACTTCCACCCAATTTCTCTTTTGATAAGTAGAATACATCCACTCTGGACTTATATATTTGTGTTCTATATTAGTGATCTAATAGTTAAGAGCAGTGGCCTCAGAAAAACTTTTAGCATTGATCACGATAGCTATAGTTTTTTGACCTGACATCCTAGATAGTTGTACTTCTCATGTGGCTACCCAAACTTCTTCTTTCTTTTTTGTGCTTAGTTGAACTAAATTAAAGCCTTGTGGGGATATACTTTCAGCTAGCTGGTCTAATCTAATTTCTTCTAGAATTTCATCCTGTTTTTTGATGATTACTTTTTCCTACGGAATGCTACGCAAACGATTTTTAGCTAATCCTCCTATATAAGTTAAATTTCTTTTTTCTAGTTGATTCAAACATGATGTATTGTTACCATATCCCCCATCAATTAACACAATTTCTGGCCGATGTCCTCGCTGACAAACATTGGTCAACTAGAGACATTGCTAAGTCTGGTTTCTTCACAAATTCTGGGTCTTTTTTTCCTCAAGGTAAAGAATCCGCTTTTTGATCTAAAGCTATATCTAAAGGTAGACTTTTGACTCCATCATCAAGATGAGTGGTAACCACAACTACACCATGATCTGTTTTTCCTATTTCTCCTATATATTGCCGCCCTACTCCTGCAGTTAAATTACCACTTCTTGCTCCGTCTTTACGCCGAGGAAACCTCGGCGCAGGCGGTGCGCTTTTCCTGTGGCCTGAATCGTCTATAATTAAAGCTGCGGGAACGAGAAGGTTTTGTTTGACGACATTCCCACATTACTTGAAGACGACGCTCCCATACCAGCATCTACGGACTAATTTGCTCGAACTAAAAAATGCCGTAATTTGTGGTATGACAGACCTACAGTGTTGTTGGCAATTTGAGACAAGTTTTTTCTCTGGCTTTCCCCTAATCACCCTCCTATATACTCTCTAAACCCAGTTTTTTGAGCTTTTGTCTTGAATACATCCAGGACTTACGCAAAGACACCATATATAGCGTATGGTAATGTAGAGCGATATAGCTGCCGCACTTGCTCCCTCCGCCAACGCTGCAAAATAGAGAGCGATTGCCTCAGCAAAGCTCCGCTAACGCCTCAAGAAAAGTATCATGATCAAAACAAGAGTCAAAAAATACCTATCAAATAAAAACCGCTCTGAATTTGATTGTGGGTTTCTTCAGTTCTTGGAGCAGATAATCAGCAGAGTAATTCATGTTTGACTTCGTAAATAGTTTTTCCTATTGTTACTGCTAATCTTTTTCAAAAATTCCAGACTAACATTCCACAAGTAATATGATTTATTTGAATTTTTCTCAGACGACATTGACAGGAGCATAGACCTGTTAATTGCTTAATTTCTCCATTGATATCTTCAACTTTCCATCTGGTTTGAGATTCAAATTCTACATCATCTTTACTGCATTTGCTCAGGTCATTAGTAGCAATATATTCTGTCTTGTTGGTAGAAACAATTACCCAGAATAGTTTGACTGTCTTGAGTGCGTCTTACATTCTGAGGAGACCTCAGAATTACGCATTCGCTTTTTTATCCCTTGGAAAACCTTTAATTTTAATTATTTTGCCTGATATTTTTTCTGAGGAGTTCCAGCTTAATTCAGCAATCTTTTTATATTTTTCTACACCACCAGTATCATCTACGTGCGCGATTTATTTTTCAGGGGCAATAATAAATTTTTCCTAAATTATCTATTAATGCCATTAATCTTTGTGTTGCATACCAACTATCCATTAATACAGTTTTAAATGGTAATTTATTGGTATTTATCACATTTAATATCATTTCTTCAACATGATCTATTTTAGTTTTGTTGTCACTATCTGGATCATAAATACGGTAATCTATTATCCAAAATTGTTCATTTTGTGGATTAAAATAGATACAATTAACTATTCCTATGCCCCGAATTACTTGATGTACCGATACCACTATATTGTCGTCGTACAAGTTCAATTTTATTGGCATATTTTTTATTGATTACTGTCTCATCAAAAATTAGGTATGCCTCTGTACATTGGACTATTTCCTCTTTCACATTTCGCCATAAATCTTGTGTTTGCGCAGCATTCTGCAGGAAACTTAGACATTCTATTCTTAAATAACGATTAATTGTATCATGGCTAATATTTTCTAGGTGATTGGCTAGGTTAGTTATGGTATAATTTGTATGAGAATTTAGCAAATATTGACAATCATCAATATAGTTAAAATTCATATCGATCGCTCTCTACAACATTTCTAGATAATTAGACTTGTCGCGAAATAAAACCTTAAAGTGAAATGGGAAAATTCTGGTTTTCACTGATTAAACTATGCTACCATTAAGTAAAAATTCCAGAGTCCAGCCGCAGTGAACATGAAGCGATCGTCGCGCATCTTTAATGTGATTTCGATACAATCCTCTCCCTGCATTATATCTCTTCACGCCAGATATTGTATGTTCACATTTGACGCTAACGCTACTTTTCTCTCTATTGAAAAGTTTTTGTTCCTCAGTTAATTCCTTTCCTTTAGGTTTTTTCGTGGGAATTTTGATGTTGACGAATTCCTTCTGTAATCCCTGGAAACCCAAATCTACATGAATTTTCACTTCCAAAAAGCACAAAATCTACCAATTTTTCGCGCGTCCAACTGCCGAAGGCCCATGAACCTTGCCCTCTCTTGCTTTTGATAGGACGAGGACCCTTTTATCTGAGTCTGTCATGATCAGATGTTGACTCCTATGGCACTTTTTTTTACCTGAGTCATGATTTTTCTGCTTTTGCTGGTCTTTTGGACGCTGGATTGGCCGTTCCGTACCATCAATCATCACTTCTTTGGCAGATGGAAACCTGCCAATGAATTCTTCAATGCTTTGTAACTTACGTTCTGGTAAGGCCATTTTTTTCCCTAAAGCACTCTCAGGGCAACGGTTGTAGTCTTAACATCCAATAGTGTGCTCGGCTGCGGTGTAAGTCAAACAATATTCCTGCCACATCAAAGGTAGGGTAACACTTGAAGTAGAACAAGATAAAAAATAGCTTGTCTTTGGCCTCTAACAACCGCGCTTTTCTCCCTCCTCCTAAAGCTCGAACTCTAGGTTTTTGGCAAAAGAGCGTTCGCGGAGGGTGGCGGAGCGCCGTATCGCTTCCGAGTCAAGTTGGACACAAAAAGCTTGTAATAATTCATCCAATGCCTTACGGTTTAGTCCAGTCAATGCCCGCACTGAGGCGGTCTTCTTTTAGCACCCGATTCAGATCTAACATTGTCCCATCTCAAACACCCTATTAACTTTACTTTACCTTATAAAGCGACAAGTCTATTATATTATAATTAGAGTATTTTGATGCAATGTATTAACATGGAGCAACACCTACCAAACTTAGATCAGTACACTATAGTTATACCAATTCTCAAAAACTTTGCTATACTTGGATTTTTTATTTATAAATACTATTTATTAACGTAATTTTATTGTTAACTAACTTCTGTAATTTTTCCATTTATTTTGACTACCTTCCAAGCCGAGCATTAATGCATGAGAAATGGTACTATATATAGCTTCTTGGCCTAATTTCTGATAATGATACTTGTCTTGAGGCGTTAGCGGAGCTTTGCTGAGGCAATCGCTCTCCATTTTTAAGCGTTGGCGGAGCAAGTGCGGCAGCTATATCGCTCTAGATGACCATACTCTATATATAGTGTCTTTGCGTAAGTCCTGACATCGTTAAAGCGATTTGCTTACGCAACGCTACCGCGAACGCACCATCGATGAAAACAAGGAGGCATGGCCACTGAAGTTGTTTCTTTCATCAGACTTTACCCCGGCCAGTAATTAACGTAAAATACATATCACATATATATTCTACCCTTTTTTTTGCTATTTTTTCACTAAAGTCCCGATAGCAGAGTTTAAATTTAATCATTAATTGCAGTAACTCGTCGTGCATATTGGCATATTTATCTTCATGCCAGATATTTGTTAAATCATCTTTGGTAAATTTGCCAAAATTATCATAAACTTGCGGATTATCTAAAGCTTTATAAACTGCTGCTGTTCCCCATTCTGGTTTAAGAATAACTGTTTTCTTTAACAGTGGGTCATCTTGAAAATGCAGACAGACTCCTAAGTCATGTAAGTAACCACTTAATTGTAATTTATCCTCTCGCTTCTTAAAGCCATTCTCTTCACAAATAGATAAATATTCTGTCAAACTAATATAGTTACGACCATCTGTTTCTAATACTTCACGGACTTTTTTCCAAGTCTTAGGAAGGGCA
This sequence comes from Okeania hirsuta, assembly GCF_003838195.1. Taxonomy (GTDB): domain Bacteria; phylum Cyanobacteriota; class Cyanobacteriia; order Cyanobacteriales; family Microcoleaceae; genus Okeania; species Okeania hirsuta. The sequence continues at coordinate 57,268 of NZ_RCBY01000001.1, read as the reverse complement.
CTGCCAATATGAGGTAAATTACTGATGTAATGTTGGATATCTGTTTGAATTTCTTCTAAACCTCGATTAGTAGCAAGATTGGTGTCTAATATTTCTTTGATATTAGAAAATTGACCTTGTAATGCTATTTGATTAATTTCCCGTTTACGTTCTTGTCTCTCATTTTTGATAATTAATAAAGGACTATTATCGCTCAACAATTCTGCTATATTCAGCCAATAATAAAAGTCTGTATCTTCATTACGAGTATCAGCCACAAGAATATATAGGGAGCGTTTAATGAGAAAAAATTGGTGAGTCGCATGATAAATTTCTTGTCCGCCAAAATCCCAAATATTCATCTGAAAGTCATGTTGATTTTTTGTGGGAAAATTCCACTGAGAAACTTCAATTCCTTTAGTTGAATCTTCTTCTTGCAGTTTATAGTCTGGGTTTTGAATTTTGTTAGCTAGAGTAGTTTTACCAGCGCTACCTTCTCCAATAATTAGTAATTTGGCTTCATAGAGATAATCTGTTCCTTCTTCTTTTATTTGTTGGAGATACTCTCTAATTGCTTCTATCCCTTTTTGAGCAATTTCTATTGGTGGAGTTTCCAGGGAATTACCTCTTAAACCAAGCCCAATTAAATTCGTGAGTTTAGTGATAGATTCCGGAATAGTTGTTAATTGATTATAACTTAAATCAAGCTCAGTTAAGTTAGTTAATTGAGAGATTGATTCTGGGAGAATTTTTAATTGATTATCACTTAAATAAAGTCGAGTTAAATTGGTGAGTTTAGTAATTGATTTCGTGATGCTTGTTAATTGATTATCACTTAAATAAAGTCGAGTTAAATTGGTGAGTTTAGTAATTGATTTCGTGATGCTTGTTAATTGATTATCACTTAAATAAAGTCGAGTTAAATTGGTGAGTTTAGTAATTGATTTCGTGATGCTTGTTAATTGATTATCATTTAAATAAAGTCTAGTCAAATTGGTAAGTTGAGTAATTGATTCCGGGATGCTTGTTAATTGATTATTTCTTAAATCCAGCCCAGTTAAATTGGTGAGTTGAGAGATTGATTCTGGGATGCTTGTTAATTGATTATTTCTTAAATCCAGCCCAGTTAAATTGGTGAGTTAAGAGATTGATTCTGGGATACTTTTTAATTGATTACTTCTTAAATCCAGCCTAGTTAAATTAGTTAATTGAGAGATTTATTCCGGGATGCTTGTTAATTGATTATCTCTTAAATTTAATACTTCTAGCTGCTCTAACTCGCAAACCTCAGTAGGAATTTCAGTTAATTTTTCATCATCTCTTCTCCAATAATCATGACTTAAGTCTAACTTCTTAAGTTTTTTATCTTTAGCTACTTGTATTCTTTCTTGAAAACGTCGTGGTATCTGATTCTGCTGATTTGTTTTACGAAAAATCATAGCTCAATAAAATAATTTTTACAATCATTGTAATACCTACAAATACAAACATTGATTCTCCGTAACCATCAAAACTTTCTTACTTCAACCCAACCTACAAAAAATTCTGATAGATAACCACCCTATCCTTTAGCTAGAAATTTTCTCAGTATTTCAGTAGTGTGCTAGACATTTTAGTAAAAATCATATAATATTAAGTAGATTAAAAAACTAAGACGTTGTAGTTTTCAGTGCCTGATTTTCACACACCTCAAAACCTACAACAGCAGAAAAACTAAGACGTTGCAGTTTTCAGTGCCTGATTGATCACCATCACAAAATCTACAACAGCAGAAAAACTAAGACGTTATAGTTTTCAGTGCCTGATTTTTCACCACCGCAAAATCTACAACAGCAGAAAAACTAAGACGTTATATTGGGACTTACACAACTTAACTGGCCAAATTAGACTATAATGCTTGTAAATCAATAATTTTACGTCGAAGCGATCGCAAGGAACGAAAGAAACAACCCCTACTGCAATGCCCCCTTGCTTTGAAAGGTGGTGTCAACAGTTTGATGATTGTGGGAAAAACCCACCCCAAAAAACAGGATTCCGCCACTATTTGGGTGGATTACTAGGGGAAAGTGAAAGGAAAAACATATCTCAAATGGCCAATAACTCCATTGGAGTAGTTTATAATCGCCGACATCATTTCATAGCAGATTCTCATAATCGAGCCTAGTAAAATCAATGTTAGCGAAGCTTTGCGTTAGCAAACGTCGTCTAGAAATAATTAACAAACGTTCTCAAACCAAATTCAAGAAAGGGTAAGGGTTGATTTTAGACGATTCTGGACACCGAAACAGCGCACCGCCTGCGCCGAGGTTTCCTCGGCGTCAAGACGGAGCAAGAAGCGGTAATTTTACATCTGGAGTAGGACGACAATACATAGGAGAAATTGGTAAAACAGACAATGAAATAGTAACTGTAACAACTCATCCGATACGATGGTAAAAAAAGTTTCCCTTTAGATATTGAATTATATCAACATTCCAGCTCTTTACCAGAAGGAAAAAATGACAAACTATTTCAGAAAAAGCCAGATATAGGAATAGAGCTAATAGACCGCAGTCTCAGTAGAGGCCATAGTCAGGAAAAAGTTTTAATTGATGCTGGTTATGGCAATAACACAAGATTTATGAACCAACTTGAAGAAAAGGAATGAAAATATCTAGGAGGAATCGCCAAAAACCGTTTGCGTAGCATTCCGTAGGAAAAAATAGTAGTTAGACAAAAATCCCAATCAGAAACAGAAATTAGAAGAGATGAATGGGCAAAAAGCATCCGAATAGAGGAATTTGAGGGAGTTATATTAACTGTAGACACAACCAAAAAACTTTGGGTGATGACATTTAGAGCATCAACTTCACGCCTTTTTGGAGAAAGAACATTTGCTATCGTTATCAATGCTAGTTCTATAGAAGAGGCCACAGAAATTGATAATTTTATGACCAATGTCGAGCCATCAAAAGTAACATCTGAGTGGATAGTAAATAGCTACTCAAACAGAAATTGGATAGAAGTTTTTTACCGAGAAGCAATGATGATGGTGAGGATTAACAGAATATCAAGTAATATCATGTCCGTTTATATCGTTTGTATAAACCCAAGGGTGAATATCTACAGGAAATGATGGTTTTTTCTTGCGAGGGTAGCCTTCTTCCCTCTTCCCTCTTTCTTCTTCCTTCTTCCTTCTTCCTTCTTCCTTACCTTTGCTATACAAGACCGATGCTACCGGACATGATATAAGAGATAAATGGAGTCTAGAACGCCATTTTATTTTGGTATTTTGTGCTGATACTTTGATCATTTGGCATCAACTAACTGGAGGATTACAAAGACAATGGGCCAATCAACCTTTAAAGACATTTACTGATGCAATGGTACGCTTTTCGTACAGCTATGTCTTTCCGTTTTTTTGATTGGTTGACTAATAACCGTGACGTATTTACCTCTCACAGAGAGAGTTTGGGCTATATTTGGGCTGAAGATGAGAAGTGTAAACTTCGCCAAAAGTCTTATATAATATCGCTTTTCGCAATTAAAGATTAAATTCATCAAACTACTGGAATCGAAGTATAGTAAGTAATTTAGCCCCTTAATATTTACTTGATTTCGGCAGCTCTAAAATTTTGTGTAAGTCCCGTAGCGAGCGCTTCGACGTAAAATTATTGATTTACAAGCATTATAGTCTAATTTTACCAGTTAAGTTGTGTAAGTCTCAGTATTGAAACTCCCAAACATCATCAACCCGTAATTAATATTCTTAATCTCATTTCAACAGTTGGTTTAATCTTTTGTATTTAGGGATTAATTAAGTTGAATATCTGGCCGATTTTATTAGGAGTTGTTCTAGTACTTTTAAGTAAGATGTGGTTTCTCGATCGCATGGTTTGGTTATATGAAGAAATGAAAGATGCTAATTCAGAATATCAGAGTTGGTTGTATTAGTAATAACCTGAAAATTATATGCAGAAAAATCTAGAGGAAAATTGACGATATTGCTGATTTAACCCTTGGCAATTACCAACTCCTAATAATTTTTAATCAGCTTGATATTGGTCTTAAACTATTATTTATCAAAACTTTTTTTCTATTTATCCTTTAAATAGTCAAGCAATATTAATTAGACATCTCCAGAAAAGAGGGAGTAGGGAGTATGCATTAGGGACCTTCCATGGAAGGTCAGTAGGAAGTATACAGTAAATAATTAATGATTTTTGTACGATATTAATTTTATTTTTTATTATTGGAGATGTCTATTGTATATTTGATGGTTAGCTTAAATAGGTAGGAAAAAATACAGCATATTCGGTTGTATATAAAGTACAGATATTAACAATTAAATGTTCTCAGTGCAGGCAAGATGCCCGCTATGGGTGTACCTCACACTTGGTGGAATCTGCTGTATTTTTAGATTGATTTATTGTACACAAAAGTATATTTTTTATGCCCTACTCCCTACTCCCTACTGACAAATATTAAATTAATTTTGCACATGTACTTATAGTTTTCTTCTCACCTCCTGAGATAACTTAGACATAATCTGGCAGTAAAAATTCTAGGTATCCAAAATAATACGGAGTTGTATGAAGTTTTTGTTTTGTGTCTAGTTTCTTGGAATAACTTATGTTATGTTTAGAAATTATTGACCTTAGTTTTTTCATAGTGCATCAATGACCAAAATATCAGGTCTCAAGCCTCCCCTTTAAAGGGGATGAAAAAAGAAACTTCAGTATTTCAAGCCTCCCACTTAAGCCGGAAGTACTGATAACTGATAACTGATAACTGATAACTGAAATGACCTACAGTCTTAGAATTGCAGACTTACCGAGCAATGAACGACCACGGGAAAGATTAATTGCCTCTGGTCCGAAAAGTCTTTCCACTGCAGAATTAATTGCTATTCTCTTAGGTACAGGTCAGGGAAAAGGGAAACTTTCTGCTGTAGGTCTCGGACAATATATACTCAATCAATTAAGTCAACATCAGCGCGACCCCCTCTCAATTCTCCGTAATATTACAGTTCAAGAATTAACTCAAATTCATGGTATTGGTACAGCAAAAGCAACAACTATTTTGGCTGCCATTGAATTAGGAAAAAGAGTATTTCAATCTCGCCCTCCAGAATTAGCTCTTGTTGAAAGTCCACAAGCTGCTGCAGATGCTTTAAGTCAAGATTTAATGTGGCAAACCCAAGAAAAATTTGCAGTTTTACTCTTAGATGTAAATAACCGCTTACTCGGAACTCAAGTAATTACCATCGGTACCGCAACAGAAACATTAGCTCATCCCCGTGAAATTTTTCGAGAAGTGATTCGCCAGGGTGCAACCAGAGTTATTATTTCCCACAATCATCCTTCGGGAAATGTGGAACCTAGTCCCGAAGATATCAACTTAACACGCCAATTGTTAGCAGGAGCGCAATTTTTAGCTATTCCTCTACTCGACCATATCATTATGGGTAATGGAGAACATTCCAGTCTGCGCCAAGCGACTAATTTATGGGAAGAATATCCTCAAGGAGATTGATATATAGCGCTACGCGCAAGTCAGAAGTCAGAAGTAAGTAGGGGCGTTAGCGGCAGCTCTGCGTTAGCAAATGGCCATTCGCCCCTACAGAAGCGATCTCTGACCCTCGTTTGAGCATTTAGGAATGTCCTAAGCTTTGCTTCGACTGCTATAGCAGTAGGTTCTTTGGCATTTGACAATAAATTTGAGTGAAAAGGGAGTAGGTAGCACAGAACAGGAAATAGAAGAATTTCCTAACTTATTTGTGTAGTGCTTATCATAAGCATATTTTCAAAGTATTAGAGAAAAGCGATCGCCAATATATAGCAGTGGCCACTATAGTTAGGATTTGATATTATTAATTTTTATAGCAGTCGAAGGAAAGGGCACGGACATATTAAAAGCTTAAAACTCAGACAACGCAAGATATTTCCTTCCCTCCTAGATAACTAAACGCCTCCTTCCTTCTTGCTTTTTACTTCTTCCTTGTATTAGAGAAAAGCGATCGCCAATATATAGCAGTGGCCATTATACTATAGTTAGGATATCAGGCAATTATGATGATTCATTACGCGAGCAAGATGCTCGCACTAATTGTCAAACACCAACTTGGCGGTTGCTATAACTAATCGCCTTTTTCCTTCTTCTTTCTTCTTTCTTCCTTCTTTGTTGAAAAACATTTAATTAGAACTAACAACTGACTTTACAGTTTTTACTTGGTTTGGATTCATTGCCGCTTTAGGATAAGCAATACGTTTGTGATTGTACTGTTCCCAAACTTGTACAAAAATTTCGGCAATAGTTGACATTTCTGCCCTTGTCAAACCAGAATCAGCCAATTGATTATCCTGCCAACGTGCCCGCATAATTTTCTTCACCATCTGTAAAGCATCTTTATGAGTCACATCTTTGAGCGATCGCAATGCTGCCTCACAAGAATCTGCCAACATCACAATAGCAGTTTCTCGCGATTGTGGAATCGGTCCTGCATAGCGAAACATCTCTTCCTTAACTACCTTTTCTCCCTTCTCAGATCTTTGTTTAGCTTGATAATAAAAATAAGCAATTAACATTGTACCCTGATGTTCAGGAATAAACGCCCTAATAGCCTTTGGCAATCGGTGTTTACGAGCCATTACCAATCCTTCCGTAACGTGCTTTCTGATAATTTCCACACTCACCCACGGATCTTTAATTTCATCATGTTTATTCGGTCCACCCATTTGATTTTCAATAAATCCTAATGGATCGTGCATTTTACCAATATCGTGATACAAAGTACCCGTTCTCACCAATTCTACATTACAACCAATTGCTCGTGCTGCCGCTTCTGCCAAACTTGCCACAAACAGAGTATGCTGAAAAGTACCAGGTGCTTCCGATGCCAAACGCTTCAACAGAGGGCGATTAGGATTAGCCAATTCAGACAAACGAATCGAAGTAATCAAATCAAACAAATGCTCCAAATATGGACTCAAACCCAAAGCAACAATACTCCAAACCAAACCTGTTACTGCACCTGTTACTGCTTGCGAACCTACCGGACCTATGATTGCATACCATAGTAATCCTGGTGTTTCACGGACAATCAAATTTATCAACAAATAAACAGTACCTTGAGTTAACCCTACCCCTAAACCTAACAATGCTTGTTCTTCACGCGATCGCATTTTTTCAGCTATTACACTGCCAACAATAGCACCAGCAGCACTGGCAAACCAATCTATTTTGTCAACATCCATCCCAATAGGTAGTATCACAGAGATTAATCCCACCACTGTCACTCCCATAGTTGAACCATAGAAAGTTCCTACCAATAATCCAATTGCTGGTAAACTACTCCATGGTACTTTCAAGGCGATCAGTAACGGTGCGCTCAAACTCAAAAGCAACAAAAGTATATTATCTCTGTGCCTTAGACCAGATTTAAATTGCCTTTCTACTAGAACTACTATACCTACAGCTCCACTAACAATACCTACCAAAACCCCCAAACCATGCCAATTAACTGTACGGCGACTTAAGCGAAAATGATCTAGTAACACAAATGCCTTACGGCTAATATTTTTCCCCTTCCTGACAATAACTTCATTCTTTCGGACTTTGTATGTTACTGTTTCAATCTCTTGTGCTGCCAGTTCAACTGATTGTTTAGTGCCTTCTGAATCTAGAGATAAATTAGCTTCCAAAGCTACCTTCAAAACATTGATTGCTAAATCTTCCGCCACCACAGGAACTACATCATTTACTTGTAACTTCAGTGCTTTCACCCATTCCTGCTTAGGTAGATTTGGCGATATTCCTTGAGCCAGCATTCGCTCTTTTACAATTTCAATACCTGTTTGAGTTTTTTGCCAGTCAGTGTCAGACAGTTCTAATAAAGTAGAATCGTATACCTCATAACCTTCGATTTCCTGCTGTTTAGCCAGATATTCTGTTGCGTCTTTGTACAAATCACGAGCTTGTGAAATCTCCTCCAAAACTCTTTCATAGTTTTGAAAAAAACTTTTTTTGCGATAAGCTAATAATTCTGAAATTGCTTGTCGATCCTTACTACTAATAACTATAGAATTTTGACTATATTCCTGATAGTCTGCTAGGACTGATACCTTAGTCAATAATCGATCGTCTATAACGTTATCATTGTTACTGACAAGTTCTATTGAGTTTTTAGTTAATATAGAATCAGCATTTATTCCTGGTTGAGGCCCTGGAGGTCTTTCTTTTAACTCTTCCTCTACTATTTGTTGAATAGCCACCCACTTTTCTTGGGAAACTTGCTGTAGGTGCAGCTGAGTATTTGTTGATAATATACCTGTATTCACAAATGGAAAATTAACAACTATCTCTCTGACTTGATTACCTAGTGCCAGTATTTCAGCTAATTCTTTGTCAACTCTTTGATTGACTGACTCATTAATCATCAATACAGTGATGTCACCCAGTCTAGCTGATTTGCGCTGCTGTTCAGTTACTTTATTGTCGGGAACTATAGCACCTTTCGGAGCACGGATAGTTTGAGGAGCAACAGTTCCCTCATCTAACTTTGGCTGACTGTAGTAACGTTGACCCATAGTACCTGTTAGAGATGCTATTGTCAACACCACTAAAATTGGTGAAGTTGCCAGAGTTGACCAACTCGATAATTGTTGTTTTTTCTGGGGCTTCAATAATTTCCCAATTAAATGTGTCAGATGCATATTTGTTGATGTCTAAACATCATAGAGTTTTCAATATCCACTAGCTTTGCGTGGGCGAGGACGAATTATATTCCTGGCAGCAACTGCTGGCACTATATTTTGTGTCATATTATTTGGGTCATAAACTCCACACCAAACTGCCCAAAGTTTTTTGGCCAACTTCAGAATTTCTGCTTCATTTATTCCCAAAAGTTCTGCTCCCATTTTTTGTCGCCATTCTACAGGAATTCCAGTAGTACTGTTATAAGCTCCTGATAAAGTACCTACTATAGTACAGATTTCGGTTGCCCATTTTGTTCTTGAACCTCGTAATATTGATAAACTCAGGTCTTCCGGGGTACTGAGGAAGCAGTATAAGGCTAAACAGATAGGTAAGAAAAAAGGACAAGAGATAGAGTTTTCTTGTTCTTCAGAAAATATATCCTGTCTTGAACAAGATTTAAGATTTTTTGATAATTTAGTTATTGCAGTATCTAAATTTGCTTTTTGATTAATCAATTGTTCTACTTGTCTTAGTTGCCCTACTAATGGTTCTTTTTCTCCAATATAGTCGATAATTTTGGGTATTATAGTTCGGGGATCTAGTTTTTCTGTCAAAGCTTGGGCTATAAGATATCCAATTGCTAAGTTACTTGGATTGATATCTGAGTAATTTTGCCACACTTTTCCCCATTGCTGTAATTTTTTTTCCAGTTTCAATTCATCTTCGTGATATAGCAAGGTTACTGGCAAGCTTGCTATAACTGCATTACTAGCTGTAGTATAAAATACATCATCTTTATCTATATAGTAAATATCGGCCAATTCATTATCAAATATCTCTGGAAATTTTTCTACTTTTTTTTGAGAATATTTTACCTGACTTGTTTTGCCACTTTGGTCTTTTTTATTAGTCCAATTATATTGCCATTCTTCATAAACTTTCTGCCAATCTTTTTGATTAAATTCTTGATTTATAATTAGGCTATTTGCACAATTAGCTGTAATTTCTCCCCATTTTTGCAATTTTTGTTTATCTAAATCTAGGTTAAATTTATGTTTATTTATCGATATTTTATAATTTTTTCGTTCTTTCTCTGTTTGTTGTTGCTCAAAGTAATAACCTAAATGATTACCTAAAACTGCTCCTAATAAAGTACCTTGGAATTTTGTTAATAGAGAATGCTGCATTATTTATTCATTTCTTCTATAAATTTATTTTTCTTATATAGGTAATGAGTAGTATAGGTAAATTTAATCAAGTTAGACCTACAGCAATTTTGGAGTTTACGAGGTAAAAAGTTTTACGAGTTGAGGGAATAGGGAATAGAGATTAGTATTAAATTGTAGTTCACGCTTCCTCAAAAGTGCTGTAAGTTTTATATATGCTTTTTCAGACTAACATTTATTCAAAACTTATTTAAGGTCGCTATCTATATTGAATTTTATTATGTCATCTGTACAGATTTATACTATTACTTATTCTCAAAATAAATGTTCTTTATATGAATAATTTAATTTTTGTGACTGGCATTAGATACTGTTTGTCAAAAAAAGATTAAGTAGGGTGTGTGACGGTACGTTTAACATTTATAGAATAATAGTCAGTTTTACTGCCACGCTCTGCTTGCTGTGGGAAGAGTGCGTTACCTAAAAAGCTTCGTACCATAAACTATCTAATATTTATTTAACAAACACTCTCTTAATATTGATGCCATTAATAATAGTTATTATTGAATAAGTATTATTTTTTATATAAAAGTTGTAAAAAATTTGTTTCTCTCATTCTTTGAGTAATTATAGTATTCTATGATTTGAGCTACATAGTTATTACTTGAATGAATCGTTAAAGTTTACGCTATTTTATTTATTAAATATTATTGAATAATTTATAGCGGTTTTCAAATAGATAGACTACAGTTGCCAAAGCATAATCCTGCTGTCTGCTCCCTACTCCCTACTCCCTACTCCCTAACCCAAAATAATTTTGTAGTCTACTTAAATGAAAAGTGTTGTAATTGATATATTTTTTTCAAATATAAAATTTCCAGCCATATTTAGATTTAGGCAATTATTTAACTGATAGTTTTTTGAAGATAATTAACTATTGCTTTTAACCCTAAAATATAACTTTCTGAACCAAAGCCACTGATCTGACCCACAGCTACTGGTGCTACAAAAGAATGATGTCGAAATTGTTCCCGACGATAAATATTACTCAGATGTACTTCTACCGTGGGAATATTAACCCCAGAAATAGCATCCCTAATGGCAATACTTGTATGAGTATATGCCCCGGCATTAATAACTATGCCTTGGTGTTGCTCACTAGCTGAGTGAATTACATCCACCAAGACACCTTCATGATTAGACTGTAATACAGAGATTTTTATTCCCAGGGCTTCCGCCTCTTGCTCTAACAGTCCATTTATATTATCTAGAGTTTCAGAGCCATATATTCCTGGTTCTCGCAGACCCAGGAGATTCAAATTTGGCCCATGTAAAACTAAAATGCTAAACAAATAATTTAAACTTTGAATGATAGAATTATCAGCGACGAGAGCGGTCTTTGACTGGAATGGGAATGAGTTCTGGTTCTGGTTCTGGTTCTGGACCTAATAAAGAATCAACCAGCTTGCGGGTCCATTCCTTTAATTTTTCTATTACCTTGTCAATGAAATCCATCAATATTTTATTCCCGCTGAATACTCTCACCTTTTATAGTGAGGGGTAAGCGGGGCGGGTTCTGCCGCTTCCCTTTTCATACAAAAGTTTTGAAAGATTTTAACAACTCAGCCACAAAATGATCAATAGTCATTGTGGCCTTTCGTTTGTTTATCTTTACTCTTATATTAACACTATCTTTGCTGTCGGGGTATATGGCCATTCAGCAACGATTCGGTTAAGTTGTCTTAAAAAACATGGATAAAAATCCACAATTTTATTTATTATCGTTTTATTATAATCAAGTATTTTATTATTGTAGTCTTCCAGCAGATAAATATAATTTTCTTCTCAACAGATCGAGAGCTGTACAGGCACTCACTCTTCTAATCCAATCTCTACTGCGTAAAGCACCAAAGCGGTATTCAAAACTTTCTACCTCACCAGTTATTTTTGCTATACCAATATAAACTAAACCCACTGGCTTAAATTCTGTTCCACCTCCAGGTCCGGCAATACCTGTAATACTGATTCCCCAGTTACTTCTTAACTTCTTCACCACCGCACTTGCCATTTGTTTTGCCACTGCATGACTCACAGCACCTTCTGTCGCTAAATCTTCCTGACTAACATCTAACAAAGAAATTTTTACAATATTTTCATAAGCTATAACTCCACCATAAAAATATTGCGAACTACCTGGAGTAGAAGTCAACATACTACCTAAACCTCCAGCAGTACAAGATTCGGCCACAGTTAAAGTTTCCCCTGCATCTAACAATAATTTTCCTACTACTGAAGCTATAGAGTCATCATTAATGCCATAACAGTCAATTCCTGCAATATCTCGTATTTTTTGTTCTACAGGCAAAATTAATTTATCTGCTAATTCCTGAGACTTAGCACGAGCAGAAATTCGTAATTTTACCTCTCCAAAATTAGCATAGGGAGCAACAGTAGGATTTTTCATTTCCAACAATGGGGCAACTTTTTCTGCCAAAGCTGACTCTGCAATGCCCCAAAATTTTAATGTCCGACTATAGATAGTTTCACCACACCAACCCTGATTCTGCATATAAGGTACAGCAGTTTCTTGCCACATTAATTTCATTTCAGTGGGAACTCCGGGAAAGGTCATTATTGTTACATTCGGCACTGGTTGCCAAATAATTCCTGGAGCACTACCAATAGGATTAGGCAAAATACTTGCTCCCTGCGGAATTAAGGCTTGTTTCCGGTTACTGGCGGTCATGGTGCGACCCCGATGGGCAAATTTTTTGGTAATATCTTCTATTATTTCTGGTCTTTCCATCAGTGGAGTATTAAAATAGTCTGCGATGGTGGCCACAGTTAGATCGTCTGGAGTCGGGCCTAAACCTCCTGTGAAAATTAATATTTGGGAGCGTTGGGTAGCGATCGCTAATACTTGTTTTATTCTTTCTGGATTATCTCCTACTACAGTTTGATAGTAATGAGCTATTCCTAATGTTGCTAATTCTTGGGCTAAATATTGAGCGTTACTATTTAGGATATCTCCTAATAGTAGTTCTGTTCCAACACATATAATTTCTGCAATCATATCAAATGGTAGTCCTAATTTGATGTTTAATTTTATCGCATTTCTCAAATTAATTAATTAGTAAGCATTCGGCAGTCAGCTATCAGCTATCAGCCTAAAAAGGCAGTGCGGACGATAATGGTATCTGGCAAGGGGAGCATTCGGGAAACGCTTTTTAACAGCTATGAGTTATTAACTGATTATCACAAGCTCAGGAGGAATTAGTCTCCAAGGAAAATTCAAACTTACTTTTTTCAAATTGGTATAACACCCTAAGAGCACATTAATTATTATTATGTTTACTTCTCCCTCATTACCCCCACTCTCTCACTCCCCAATTCCCCTGGTCAATAAAACATTTAAGCTTGTTTGTGTTTCCACACTTTCCAACTCGTATAAACCAGTAAACCTGTAGCACTAAAAGCATAAATTGCGCCACTAGGAATACCAGAAAAAGCCATAGCTAAACTTCCTACCCAAAGTGTTAATGAATAGATAAAAAAAACTGTTAATCTTTGAGATAAACCAGCATCTAATAAACGATGATGAAGATGGCGTTTATCTGCAATAAAAGGAGATTTACCATTTCGTAAACGGTCTAGAATTACAGCAGACATATCAATAATTGGCACTGCTAGTATTAGATATGGCAAAATAACAGAAGTAACCACAGTAGTTTTCACTAACCCTATTACTCCTACTCCTGCTAAAGTAAATCCTACATAATAAGCTCCTCCATCCCCCATAAATATTTGAGCTGGATTAAAATTATAACGAAGAAAACCTAATGTTCCACCAGCTAAAGCTGCGGCAATTAAAGCTGCTGCTGGTTGATCCATAAATATACTTACAATTAACATCACAAAAGCTGCAATACCAGAAACACCAGCAGCTAACCCATCTACACCATCAATCCAATTAATCGCATTTGCCATCCCCACTAACCAGATAACAGTTACAGGCCAGCTCAGAATATTAATATGTACTAACCCATAAAAAGGAATTGTCAGAAATTCAATTTGTACTCCTACTATCCAAGCCATACTAGCAGCAATAGTTTGCATGAATAACCGAAATAAGGGAGATAAACCAAACAAATCATCTGCTAAACCAATTAGAAAAAAAGCTAAACTACCAATTGTTACACCCCAGATTTCAAACTCTTTTTCTGGAGGTAAAATATTGCCATTAGTATCTATAAATCCTCCTAACCACCAAACAACTAAAAGGGCAATTAGGCTACCAATAAAAATAGAAACTCCTCCCAAACGTACCATTGGCTGTTTATGAATTTTTCGACCACCTGGACTATCTACAAGTCCAATTTTTAAACCAATTTTGCGGATAATTGGTGTAATTAAAAGTACAACAAAAGTTGAAATTATTAAGGTAATCAAATGGTACAGATAATGAGGTATCTGAAGTAATGGGGGGTTAAAAGTTAATAAGAAATTATTAATTTTGTCTAGCATTATTAGGATATTTTGCTACTATATAAAATATAAATAATTGGATATAGTTATAAAAATACTTGAATTTTTGCTCGTAAAACCTGAGTCTAAATTCCATATATAGTGGGCTTAAACTATAGTGCTACTGTAAATATATAGCAATGAGCGCTGGTATATTTACAAATTGCAGGAAAGGCCAAATAGCTAAAAGTCTTATATTATCAGCAATTTATTCCCCCAGATGAGCTGTTGCCTGTTGCCTGCGCACAGCGCTATAGTATTTTATGCCGATAAATTAGTCTTTATCTATAATGGTAGAGACATTGTATTGAACGCCTCTACTAATGAATATTGCAATATACAGGTTGGGGATTAAATCTAGTATTTTAATTTGCTAGTAGCTCAAGACTAGAAATCAATCCCAAATTGGAAGTTACCGATTTACGATACTTATGTAGGGCTTGCTGATTAAATCTAAAAGCATTGACATATAAAGACAAGTGCCTTTTTGGGGTCGAATTGCAGTGCACCTATTTCAGTCTAAAACGCTCAAAAAGCTAGTATTTTAGGCGCATAGTTGGGCAGAACAATCTTGGGACAAAACTTAGCTCCTACCTCCTGACTCATTCCCATTTCTCCTGTCTCCTGTCTCCTGTCTCCTGTCTCCTACCCCAGCAAAAAGACTTTCCATAAGCAAACCCTATGTATAGTCACTAAAACTATAGTGCTATACATAAAACCTCAACTTCGGAAAAATCCTCAATTGTCCATCCAAAATTATTTAGACTAGACTGGGAACCTTAGCCATGAGATGAGGATAGAGAGGAAAGCGATCGCACAATGATGCTACCCTATCTCGACACATTTGAGCTACCCCTTCATCTTCTGGATTGAGTAACCGTTCCGCAATAATATTGCCTATTTCAGTAAATTCAGGAGCTTTCATACCTCTTGTGGTCATTGCTGGAGAACCTAGTCGGAGGCCGCTGGTGACAAAAGGAGACTGTGGGTCAAAAGGTACAGTATTTTTATTCGTAGTAATATTAACTCCACTCATCAATTTATCTGCCTTTTTCCCTGTCATACTTACTGACCTTAGATCCACCAACATAACGTGATTTTCCGTACCACCAGAAACTATTTTTAATCCGCGTTCTTGCAGTTGAGTTGCTAAGGCACTAGCATTTTCAATCACTTGGCCGGAATAAGCTTTAAATTCTGTCTTGAGAGCTTCTCCAAATGCTACTGCTTTAGCTGCAATAACGTGTTCTAACGGACCCCCTTGAGTTCCGGGAAATACTGACTTGTCCAGTTTTTTTCCTAATTCTGGGTCGCGGGTCAGGATTAAACCGCCTCGTGGTCCCCTTAAGGTTTTGTGGGTAGTAGTTGTGACTACATCACAGTGGGGGACTGGGTTAGGATGATGACCCGTTGCTACTAAACCTGCAATATGAGCAATGTCTGCTAATAAATAAGCTCCAACTTCATCAGCGATCGCCCGAAATTTCTCAAAATCAATTATTTGAGAATAGGCGGAGTAACCACAAATTAGTAGTTTAGGTTTATGTTGCTTTGCCAGTTCGAGAACTTGGTCATAATCTATGGTTTCTGTTTCCTGACTGACACCATAATGATGAACATTGAACCATTTACCAGAAACATTAACTGGGGAACCGTGGGTCAAATGTCCGCCGTGGGATAAGTCCATTCCCATAATTGTGTCCCCTGGTTTTAACAAGGTAAGGAATACGGCAAAGTTAGCTTGGGCACCTGCATGGGGTTGTACATTGGCATGGGCAGCACCAAATAATTGTTTGGCACGGTCTATAGCTATTTGCTCAATTTCATCTATAAATTCACAGCCACCGTAGTAACGTTTACCTGGGAGACCTTCGGCATATTTGTTGGTGAGTACGGAACCTTGGGCGGCCATTACTGCTGCTGAGGTAAAGTTTTCACTGGCAATTAGTTCTAGGTGGTCTTGTTGCCGTCCATATTCTTTTTGAATTAGTTCGGCGACTAGGGGGTCAGTATCAGCTAGAAAGTTAGCGTTAATCATGTTGTATATTTTTTGGGCTACATTAAAAGTATATGCCCCATACCGGAACTTAGGTTTTCAGTATGGGGCGGAGGAATTTAGTTTAAACTAGCAGAGTGATAATTAATTTTCTTTTAGAATTTATTTTCAATCACTAACTCACTCAATGGTAATTGTCCTGGTTTTGGCCAAGGACCTTTAACTTTTTTGCCAATGGCTACCATAGGACCCATTACATAATCTTCAGGTAAATTAATTAATTCTGCTACTTTTTGAATATCAAAACTAATCATTGGGCAGGAATCATAACCCATGGTTTTTGCTGCTAACATTAAGGTATTATTTAATTTCAATCAAGATCTAGACATTTACGGACAATTATGTTACTGCATTCATACTTGAGGATACATTCTATTTCTCTTAGTGTGAGAATGTATAGACGATCTAGGGCGACAAATAAAAGCACAGAAACAGGACTCAGGAGTTGCCATGCTGAAACTGATTGAAAAACATATAATTAAGCCTAACCATTGTAACTATAAAGAAATCGATAAGTTATGCTTTTTATCAAAGAATTTATTTAATGCAGTTAATTATATTGTTAGACAAGAATTTATCTTCAACCAGAAGTATTTAAACTCAGCTCAAACTTATCATTTAATTAAAGAGTCTGTTGACTATAAAGCAATACCTAGAAAAGTAAGTTGTCAAATAATTAGATTAGTAGATAGGTGCTGGAGTTCGTTTTTTGCCTCCCTCAAAGACTACTCAGAAAACCCTCATAAATATCTAGGCAAACCAAATTTACCAAGATATAAAGATAAGCTAAAAGGTCGGTGTGTGACGATTTATCCAGCTCAAGCGATTAGTAAAAGAGGTTTAAAGAAGGGATTCTTAGAACCTTCAGGAACAAATATATCAATCCCAACAAAAATTCAAGGAAAAGTCAATGAAATTAGATTAGTACCTCGTAATGGTTATTATATATTCGAGGCAGTTTATGAAGTAGAATCAGGAATACCAATAGATAATAATCGAGTGGCAGCAATTGATTTAGGGTTATCAAATTTAGCAACAGTTTCCTCAAATGTGAAGGAATTTCAACCATTTATAATCAATGGTAAACCTTTAAAATCAATTAATCAATATTATAATAAAAAGAGAGGAGAATTACAGAGTAAATTACAAAAACAAGGGGTCGAATGTTTCAATTCAAATAAAATCAATAAATTAACAAGAAAACGTAATTTAAAAGTAGAGACATATTTACATCAAGCAAGTAGAAAAATAATTAATAATCTTCGAGAAAACAAGATTGGGACATTAGTAATAGGGAATAATCAAAAATGGAAACAAGAGATTAATATAGGGAAAAGAAATAACCAAAATTTTGTTCAAATTCCTCATCATAAATTTATAGAACAATTGACGTATAAAGCTGAATTAGTAGGCATAAAAGTAATTATCAACGAAGAAAGTTATACATCAAAAGCTAGCTTTCTTGATCTTGATAATATCCCCAATTATCAAAAGGGAGTAAAACATAAATTTAGTGGTCAAAGAATAAAAAGAGGATTATATAAATCGAAAAATGGCTTGTTGATTAATCCTGACCTCAACGGTAGTTACAACATACTACGAAAAGCAGTTCCAAATGCTTATGCTGATGGAATAGAGGGATTAGGAGTAGTTCCATTCAGGGTAACACCTGGAAAAGTGAGTTGGTAGATAGATGAATATTTGTCTATAAACTTACAAACTCTGCATTGCCATACCTATTGAACGTTGAGCTTCATCTCGTAGTAGCTAGCACTAACTCCTTCTCCACAAAAAATTACCGAGCTAGCTGATAGCTAATAGCTGAAAGCTGAATGCTTACGATAGTAACGGCGCTGCATTTAACAATGTCTGAGTGTAAGGATGTTGAGGATAATTAAATATTTCTTCTGTTTTCCCTTCCTCAACAATTTTTCCACTATTCATAACAGCAATTCTGTCACAAATAAATCTAGCTACCCATAGATCATGAGTAATAAATAAATAAGTTAAATTTAATTGTTTCTTCAATTCCAACATCAATTCCAAAACTTGAGTTTGAATAGTAGCGTCTAACATACTCACAGGTTCATCACAAATAATCAGTTTTGGATTAGTAATCAAAGCTCTAGCAATAGCTACCCTTTGTTGTTGTCCTCCAGATAATTCTGAGGGGTATCTTTTGCCATATTCTGCTACTGGAGTCAAACCTACCTTTTCTAACATTTGCTCCACTTGAATTTTAGCTTTCTCTACACTAGCCAAATTATGAATAAATAGAGGGTCAGCTATTATCTGGTCAACAGTCATCATCGGGTTAAGACAAGCAAGGGGGTCTTGAAATATCATTTGCATTTCGCGACGGTAGGGTTGCAATGCGGATAAAGAGAGACTCGTTAAGTCTTTGCCTTGAAATTCGACTGAGCCAGAAGTAGATTTGATTAATTGTAAAATAGTCCGAGATAAGGTACTTTTACCACACCCAGATTCTCCTACTAATCCGACTATTTCCCCTGGATAGAGGTCTAGGTTAACTCCATCTACTGCTTTGATAAGTTTACTTTTTCCAGAAAATAATAACTGCTCTATAAAATTACTTTCTAAGGTGTAGTGCTTCTGTAAATTTTTGATCTGCAAAATTGGTTTGAGGATTTTGGGAAGTTCCGTTGATTCAGATTTTTCTAGTTGAATTTGAGCAGGAGTAGATTCAACTACTTGAATATGTAAAGCAGCTTGAAACAGAGATTTGGTATATTCATGTTGGGGATTGTAGAGAACTTGTTTAATTGAACCTGTTTCTACTATTTCACCTCCATACATTACAGCAATACGGTCACAATATTCTCCTACCATTGCTAAATCGTGGGAAATTAATAATAAGGAAGTCTGACGTTCTTGGCAAAGTCTGGTAAGTTCCCCTAAAATCTGAGACGCTATAGTTACATCTAAGCTAGTAGTAGGTTCATCCGCAACAATTAATTTAGGATCCAGTAATAAAGCTAGAGCGATCGCCACCCTTTGTCGCATTCCTCCACTAAATTCATGGGGATATTGAGACCAACGACTGGCAGGAATATTTACTGCTTCAAGAGTTTCTGTAGATTTTTGTTGTGCCTGAGATTTAGATATATTGGGTTGATGAGCTTGAATTGTTTCTACACAATGATCCCCAATAGTCATTAATGGATCGAGGCGAGTCATGGGGTCTTGGAAAACTAATGCTACTGCTTCTCCACGAAATTTTCTCAGTTGAGAGGGGTTCATCTCAAATATGTATTCTCCCCCAAATGTTATAGACCCCTCAACTTGTACTGATTTGGGTAATAATCTCATAGCAGCACGTCCAAGAGTAGATTTACCACATCCAGATTCTCCCACTAATCCTAATTTTTCACCTGGTTGAAGTGTGAGGGAGACATCATTTACTGCCCAATGAGATTTTCCACGTTTTTCTGGATAAGCTACTCGTAGATTTTTTATATCAAGTAAGGAATTCATTACTAGGTGGTAGGTGGTAGTTCATAGGTTTTAAGTAGTCATGCAAAATTAATTACACATACTCTCAAGCTAAAAAGCTGATGTTGTAAAAATTATAGAGAATAAAATTAGGCAATTCATTTTGCCTAAGCACTTAGGTGTTATACCAGCTAAAAAAAGAATGTTACTAATAGTTTCTCTCCTTTAGATATGAAATAATTGCAGTTAAATTACTGTATTCTCAAAGTTTTGAGTATTCAAAATATTACTTTTAAATTTTGACTTTTGACTTTTGACTTTTAACTTCTAGTTTCGCTCCTTTAGATATGAAATAATTGCAGTTAAATTACTGTATTCTCAAAGTTTTGAGTATTCAAAATATTACTTTTAAATTTTAAATTTTGACTTTTGACTTTTAACTTCTAGTTTCGCTCCTTTAGATATGAAATAATTGCAGTTAAATTACTGTATTCTCAAAGTTTTGAGTATTCAAAATATTACTTTTAAATTTTAAATTTTGACTTTTGACTTCTAGTTTCACTTCTTATAGATATGAAATAATTGCAGTTAAATTACTGTATCCTCAAAGTTTTGAGTATTCAAAATATTACTTTTAACTTTTAACTTTTAAATTTTTACTTCTAGTTTCGCTTCTTATATATATGTGAAATAATTTCAGTTAAATTACTGTAATTTCAAAGTGTTAATTCCTCAAAATATTACTTTTAAATTTTGACTTTTGACTTTTGACTTTTAACTTCTAGTTTCGCTCCTTTAAATATGAAATAATTTCGGTTAAATTACTGTAGTTTCAAAGTGTTAATTCCTCAAAATATTACTTTTAAATTTTGACTTTTGACTTTTGACTTCTTTATGTGAGGTGGCGCAGAATTATTTTTTCCTTATTCCTTATTCCCTCTTCCTTCTTCCTTCTTCCTTCTTCCTTCTTCCTTTCATAAAATATTAACTTTGACTTCCTACACTAAATTTCCCATTTAGCTCCTTTCTTTTATTTTCAAATCTGCGTAACATATAAGTAGCAGCACAATCTCCATGAGGATTATCCTCTAATATATCTGCTAATTGAAAAACATACTCAGCTATTTCTTCTCCCAATTTATCAATAATAGTCTGACGATTAATCATTTCTTGTTGATGCTGACGCACCTTAGTTTGCCATCGACGAGAAAACATCTCATGTATTTTTGTATGCAGTCCAAGGGATTCTAAAATTTTCCACTCTTCAGCATTATCAAACCAAATACCACCATCATGTAAACAACGTTCTATATAAAAAGGTTGTTTAATATTTATTTTGATGCGTGATAAATAAGTACCACATTCTGGACATAACCCTGCCTTACCATCAAAAGGGGAGGGGACAAAATCTTCAAATTGATTATAGGGTAAGATTTCTTCTGGGGCATACCATGAGGGTAAACTGTCTAACCAAGCTTCATAATTTTTTCCCGACATCCAAAAACCTTTAGATTCTGGGCAATATTTTACCGGGATAATATCGTTCAAAACGGCATCTTCTAAATCTACATCGTACTTGGGACTTTTCATCATATATATTCCTAATCCTGTGTTAATTTTGTTTGACTAAGTATATTTCCGCAATAGCCTATGAGGGTTTTTAGGCGGTCTTTGATAGTGGCCAATCGTTTTTGTGTTGTTTGAGGATTTCGAGATGCTTGCAAAAAAATTAAATCTACATATAAGAGTCGAAGTTCCTTGTGGATCTCTGTTAGGTAAGACTTGATCTGGAATACAATAGATAGATCTAGTTCTAAGTTATCTAGACTCATAATCTTAATCTCGAAAAACTGTTGGATTTCTTTCCTCATGGCCGAAATTTTTTCTAGCTCTAGATTTTCTTGGGCCATAAGTTCTTGTAACTGATTCAGCAGTTGAGTGAATTTTTGATATCGTTGATTATGCTCCTTTGGTAACATAATATAAATCAATTAAATTTGTATATATAGCAATTCCCAAGAAGCGTGAGGTATGCGCATTCGTAATTTTTAGGGAGTGGGGAGCAGTAATTCGGGAAACTTGGGAAACAAGGAATAGCGGTGCGACCCCGCGGGGTGCGACAGACGCAAGCGGTCAGACCCAGCGTCGCCGTCAGGCGCAAGCGGTCGGACCCCGCGACGACGCCAGTCGCAAGGGAATGCCGACCAAGAGAGGGAACGCGCACCAAGAGAGAAAAGAAGAAAAACAACTGTACCTCAGTCACTTGAGAAAGACTATATTATTAATCTACAAGGTAATAATATAGGATATTCATAATCTCAGTAAAGTTGCAGAATTAGTTTTAATTGTTCTGTAAATTAATTTCACTCTACGATTACTGATTTGATGAGTATTTTTGATAGTTTTTTTAGAGTCATAATCTATTTATACTCAAGAGTAATTATGTCTTCAATTATTAAGTTATATTGTAGATATCCGTAGACATCAATCCCGATTTGATAATATAATCTTATCCCAATGATTATACATAGTTTTCCATATTTTTTTATCAGAATTAAAGTATAAAAAATAACAGATAATCTCAAAAAATCTGTAACTATAAAGTACAAAGCTAATTAAAATTAAGACCGCTTTCTCATCAACTATAAATTGATAATTTAGGTTAAGAAAAAACCAAAATATAACTCTGGCATCTCTAGTCTAAATTAGCTAAAGAAACAACCAATTAATCTGATTTATAAACTAACTCCTATGAAGACAAAAACTCTAGCACCTAAACCTGTACTTTCATGTGTAATTCCTGACTGGCTACAAGAATGTATCAATAGCAAAAATAACACTGATAATTTAACTAGCTGTTCCCTAGATACAGCATTAATCTGTCAAGCATTTGAATTGGCTTATAAGTTGCATGAAGGACAATATCGTAAATCAGGAGAACCTTATATATGTCATCCTATAGCTGTTGCGGGATTGTTGAAATATCTCGGTGGTGATAGTGCGATGATTGCTGCAGGTTTTCTACATGATATTGTTGAAGATACTGATGTAACTATTGAAGAAATAGAACAAAAATTTGGCTCGGAAATAGCTTTATTAGTAGAAGGTGTAACAAAGCTTTCTAAGTTTAATTTTTCTAGTAAAACAGAGCTACAAGCTGAGAATTTTCGTCGGATGTTTTTGGCAATGGCAAAGGATATTAGAGTAATCGTTGTTAAGCTGGCAGACAGGTTACATAATATGAGAACTCTGCAACATTTGCCACGTCATAAACAGTTAAGTAAAGCATTAGAAACACGGGAAATATTTGCACCTTTAGCAAACCGTTTGGGAATTGGTCGAATCAAATGGGAATTAGAAGATTTATCTTTTAAATATATAGAACCAGAAGCTTATCGAGAAGTTCAAGAATTGGTAGCAGATAAAAGAGCTGACCGAGAGGCTAAACTGTTAGAAATGACAGAAAATTTACGACAAAAATTAGACCAAGCAGGAATAGAATGCTACGACATTAGTGGTCGTCCTAAACATCTGTATGGAATTTATCGGAAAATGCATTTAAAACAAAAAGCATTTCACGAAGTTTATGATATTGCCGGACTAAGAATTATTGTGAATAAAAGAGAAGATTGTTATCGAACTTTAGCTATTGTTCATGACTCTTACCGCCCCATTCCTGGAAGATTTAAAGACTATATTGGTCTGCCAAAACCTAATCGTTATCAATCATTACATACAGGGGTAATAGGTAATGCAGGTCGCCCTGTAGAAGTACAAATTAGAACTGTAGAAATGCACCATATTGCTGAGTATGGAATTGCCGCTCACTGGAAGTATAAAGAAACCGGATCGAGTAATACTAAAATTAATGCTGAAGATGAAAAATTTACCTGGTTAAGACAGTTATTAGAATGGCAAAGCGACTTGATAGACGATCAAGAATATTTGGAAACTATAAAAGGTGATTTATTCTATGAAGATGTTTATGTATTTACACCAAAAGGTGATGTAATTTCTCTTAAACAAGGCTCGACGTCAGTAGACTTTGCTTATCGTATTCATACAGAAGTAGGAAACCATTGTACAGGGGCTAAAGTGAACGATCGGATTGTCACTTTAGATACTCAATTAAAAAATGGTGATATTGTTGAAATATTAACTCAAAAAAATGGGCATCCTAGTCTAGATTGGCTAAATTTTGTTGTAACTGGTGGGGCGCGAAACCGGATTCGTCAGTGGTATAAACGCTCTCATCGGGAAGGAAATATATCTAGAGGAAAAGAATTATTAGAAAAAGAATTGGGTAAAAAAGGTTTTGAATCTTTACTCAAGTCTGAGCAAATGCGACTTATTGCTGAGAGATTTAATTACCATAATGTGGAAGATTTACTAGCAGCTTTAGGTTACGGTGAAGTAACTTTAAATTTAGTAGTTAATCGGTTACGAGATGCAACTAAAGAAGTCACACAAGTTGAGAAAAATTCAGATATTTGTAAAGAATTTTCTGAGCATAAATCTACTTTAATGCTACCTCGTCCAACTCAAACTTCATCTTCAGATAAATCTCATCCCATTGCTGGAGTTGAAGGTTTAATGTATCATTTGGCTGGTTGTTGTAATCCTATTCCAGGTGAACCTATTATTGGTAGTGTAACTCGCATTCATGGTATTTCTATTCATCGTCAAGGTTGTTCTAATGTGGAAAATGTACCCGGAGAAAGGTTAGTTCCTGTTAGTTGGAATTCTACTAATGAAAATCAAGGAAGACCTCAAACTTATCCAGTTAATATTTGTATAGAAGTGATGGATAGAGTGGGAGTTTTGAAAGATATTTTGTCTCGTTTGATGGATAATAATGTTAATGTCCAAAATGCTCAAGTTAAAACAAATCCCGGTCACCCAGCAATTATTAATCTATGTATTGAAGTGAGCGGTCGTCAACAATTTGAAAAGACTTGTACTCAGATTAAAAATATGAGCGATATTTTGAATTTACGTCGTCTTAGTCAAGTTGAATAGTTTTTTTAAGGAAGAAGGAAGAAGGCTTTAGTTATCTAGGAGAGAAGGAAGAAGGAAGAAGGCTTTAGTTATCTAGGAGAGAAGGAAGAAGGAAAAAATAATTCTATGGCACCTGACTTAACGAAGTCAGAAGTCAGAAGTTAGAAGTTAGAAGTTAACCCACCCCTGGCCCCTCCCCCTCCCAGGAGGGGAAGTAGGGGATTTGAGTCGCCCTCCAAAAATATTTCGCCTTAAAAGGCGGGGTTTTCGGCCTAATTATTTTGATAAATGTTTGCTACATTTTATTGAGTGGAGGAGTAGGGGATAAATAAACATAAGAATAATTAACAATAATTGGCGTGGTAATTATCAAAAAAGTTATTGAATAAGAGTATTAATTACTTAATAACTGAAGTGCTACTTAAGTTAAGCATTCTTTTTTCAAATTGGTATAACACCTAGCACCTACTACTTACCACCTAACACAGCTTCACATAAAATTGGTATAGCGTTTCCCAAGGTCGTGAGGTACAGTTATCTTTTTGTCTTTTTATTCCCTGTTCCCTGTTCCCAGATCCGGTGTTCCCTCAAGCCTAAAATTTTGTACCTCACGCTTTTTGGGAATTGCTATATAGCAATGTGCGCTGGCATATTTACAAATTACAAGAACTGTCCAATAGCTAAAAGTCTTATATCCCACATTCCGTACGTCAATTTGTAGCATTAAAAGTAGTATATAAATCCGTAGCTTGGTAGGTATTTATACTATGCAAATCATCTCAATTACTTTTTTCGTTGATCAAATTCCGAGTAAATAATTAAGCATAAATACTTGCTTGCTTGATTGATTACTCAATCACTGCAGCTATGATTTTCTTCTAAAATTCTGTCTCCTGTCTCCTGACTCCTGACTCCTTCTTCGATACTACATTTTGTGATGCGGAATGTGGGTTATATTATAAGTTTTTTATTCCCCCAGATGAGCTGTTCTGTTGCCTGTTGCCTGTTGCCTGCGCACAGCGCTATATCAGATTGATTTAAGAGAAAAACTATGAATTTCAACCAATCATTAATCAGTAAGATATTAAATAAACAACGTCAATTTTTTGCCACAGGAAAAACTAGAAATGTTGAATTTAGAATAGAACAACTTAAACTTTTAAAACAGGTTGTTTCAGACGATAGAGAACAAATAATAGCTGCTATTAAAGCAGATTTGAATCGACCAACTTTTGAAGGTTATTTTGAACTTGGTTTTGTCAAAGAGATAAATAATGCAATTAAAAAACTAAAATATTGGACAAAACATCGAAAAGTTTCTACCCCAATTGAACAGTTTCCTGCTGGAGCAAAAATTTATCCAGAACCTTTAGGGGTAGTTTTAATTATTGGTCCTTGGAATTATCCTTTTCAGTTAGTAATATCTCCCTTATTAGGTGCTATTGCAGCAGGAAATTGTGCAATTATTAAACCTTCAGAAGTAGCTGCTAATACATCTGAGGTTGTGGCTAATTTAATTGCTAATACTTTTGACCCTATTTATATTGCTACAGTTACAGGAGGAGTAGAAATAACTCAACAGTTATTAGCAGAAAAATTTGATCATATTTTCTTTACTGGAGGCACAAGGGTAGGCAAAATAGTGATGGAAGCTGCTGCTAAAAATCTCACACCTGTTACTTTAGAATTAGGCGGAAAAAGTCCTTGTATTGTTGATTCTGATGTTCAGTTAGAATATACGGCAAAACGTATTGCTTGGGGAAAGTTTATTAATGCTGGTCAAACTTGTGTTGCTCCTGATTATTTATTAGTAAATCAAGCAGTTAAATCAGATTTATTAGATAAAATAAAAAAATATATTGTTGAATTTTATGGTAAAAATCCTGCTAATAGTCCAGATTATTGTCGGATTATTAATGAAAAACAATTTAGTAGATTAACTAACTTACTGCAAAATGGAAAAATAGTTATTGGCGGTGAAACTAATTCAGAGGATCGCTACATTGCTCCAACAATTATTGAGGGGGTTTCTTGGGATTCGTTAATTATGCAAGAGGAAATTTTTGGACCTATTTTACCTGTTTTAGAATACAGTAATTTAGAAGAGGCGATCGCTATGGTTAATTCTCGTCCTAAACCTCTATCACTTTATTTCTTTTCTCGAAACAAACAAAAGCAAGAGCAAGTTTTAACAGAAACTTCTTCTGGAAATGTTTGTATTAATGATACTGTGATGCAATTTGGAGTAGTATCTTTACCATTTGGCGGTGTAGGCAATAGTGGTATTGGTCGTTATCATGGCAAGGCTAGTTTTGACACTTTTTCTCATTACAAAAGTGTGTTGAAAAAGGGTTTATGGTTTGATTTAAGTTGGCGATATGCTCCGTACAAAAATAAAATAAGTTTGATTAAAAAAGTTATTTTTAAGTAATACCAAATTGATAAATGTTTGCTACAAATATCTAGGGTATTTCTTAGGAGTCAGGAGTCGTATGGGAATGGCTTTAATACCATTTTTTAAGGCGTAAATTATCTTTTTCTCTTGGTGTGCTACCAGGTGCGACTGTTGTCGTCGCGGGGTTGCACCACTTTCTCACAGGGACATCTCCTGCACTTGTCTTTTTATCGCTCTTACTATTCGTAACATTCTTTTTTCAAAATGGTATAACATTAAAAGTAGTATAAAAATCGGTAGCTTGCTAGGTATTTATACTATTTCAATAATTGATAATTGATAATTACCTCTATTATTTCCTCCTGAATTGCAGAATTGCTGTTTGCGGACCATGACCTAGGAAATTCTGACTCCTTTTTTATACTAGATTTTGAAGTGCAGAATGTAGGTTGTAGTAATGCCTGAAAAGTGTGAGGAAAAAATTCTATGTTTTAGGGAACAGGAAATAGGGAATAGGGAATAGGGAACATAAATTGCAATTCAACTGTATTTCACTATTTTAAAAAATGCTGTAATTTAACATTTGTTGGAGATAGGGAAAAGAGAAGATTCAGACATCATAAAATATATCTTAGTAGTAGATATGCAAATAATTTTCCCTATCTACTTAACTAGCAGTTAACTAATAGCTTTCAGCTTTGGTTGAACTTCCTGACTTGTAGACATCGGATAATATCAAATCCCAAAAAGTTTGCCATATAGCCATATATCTTTGTAACTGAGTAGATAGGGAAATGGGAAGGTAGGGAGTGGCGAGATGTTGAACAATTAATAATTAATAATTAATAATTACCTCTCCCTAAAAGCAAGAGGATTTAATAAAAGGAAAATTTTTTCTCTCTTGGTCGATTGGATATGGCGAGGAGACCTCGCCATCCCCCGACCGCTTGTTTCTCCTTTAAAGGAGAGAATCTTTACCTTAATTATTCAGCAACACTTCAGTTATTAAGTAATTAACTTATGCCCATGGAATTTTTTTGCTAATTTTACCCAAATTAATGTTAATTATTCTTATGTTTACTTCTCCCCCACTCCCCTACTCCCCCACTCCCCTACTCCCTACTCCCTATTCTTTGATTTTGCCTGTAAATTTTCTAAAGCTTGATGAGCACTAGATAAATTTGGTGCAAGTTCAATAGCTTTTTCTAAAGAAGATATTGCTTGTTCATCTAAGCCTAAATTAGTCAAAGCTTCGCCCAAATGATAATGTACAATACCCGAACTTGGATGAAGTTCAATTGCCTTATTATAAGAAGCGATCGCTTCATTCCACTTTTCCAAACTTGCCAAAGCATATCCTAATTTATGGTGAATATCGGCAGCAGTGGGATTAAGATTTATCACTCGACGATAAGCAGAAATAGCCTCCTCAATAAACCCTTGTTGTTCCATCATTTCTGCTAATTTCAAATGAGAGTCTATTACTGTTTTATTCTGTTGTTGTCTTCTCGCTAATGCCTCTTGTAGATGCTGATTAAACTTTTGATTATCTGGTTTAATTTCGACAGCTTTTTGATGACAATTTATTGCTTCTTCCCACTTTTCCATTTCTGTTAATGCTTCTCCCAACTGGTCATATACAACTGCTGAATTAGGATTAATTTTGAGAACTTCACGATATTCAGTTATAGCTTCTTCCCATTTTTTGAGTTGAGCAAAAGCATAAGCTAACTGATGATGAATTATTGCTGAATTAGGATTAAATTCAATTGCATTTTGATAGGCAGCAATAGCTTCTTCCCATTTTTTGAGTTGGACTAAAGCTGCTCCTAAATGATGATAAATTTCGGCATTTTTGAGATTTAGGGAAATAGCTTGCATACAAGCATCAATGGCTTCTTCCCATTTTTGTAACTTAGTTAAACCTAGACCAATATAATAGCAAGCTTCTGGTAAATTTGGGTTTAAATCAAGAGCATGACGGTAAGAAATAACCGCTTGTTCGAGTTGACCAGAGTCTTCTAGAACCTTACCTAAACTAAAATGATATTCTGGCAAATAAGGATTAATTTCAATAGCTTGATTAATAGCATCTATGGATTCATTCCACTCTTTTTTATTTGCTAGAGTTTCCCCTAAATATTGATAAACTAAAGCAAAGTTTGGATCAATTTCAATAGCATGACGATAAGCAACTATTGCCTCATCAAATAATCCTTGTTTTGCCAAAGCAAATCCCAAACTACTATAAAATTTGGGAAATTCTGAATTAATTTCAATCGCTTGATTTAGATAAATAACTGCCTCATCAAATCTATCTAGTTTAATTAAAATTTCTCCTAAATTATAGTAAGACCAAGGATAGTTTGGTTGCAGTTGAATTCCTTGGTGATATATATTTGCTGCTGCTTCTAAATTTCCCTGTAAACTAAGAGCTTCTCCCAAGTTTTGATAAGCTACTACTGATTTAGGATTAAGTTTAATTACTTGTTGGTAAGCATCAACAGCTTCTGCTAAATCACCTTCTCTGAGTAGTTTATTCGCAGTATGAAGATAGTGAACACTGCTTTCTGTTTCTGTTGCTATTGTTGAGGTTGACATTATTATTGAAAAAATCCTTTATTTGATAGTTATGGATTGGGTAATATTGCTGATTAACTGTTGATATTCTACAGTTTTTTAGTAGGTTGATTATTCCTATCAATTTCGATAGAATAAAATTAACCTAATGTAGTTAACATCATATAGTAAATGTTTTCCTATGTCACTTACTTGAGGCAATATTACTAAATTTACCAGAGTAAATTAAAAATTTTATTATAGGCTGAATTTTTATCAAGAAACAGTTTGATTGTAAGCCCTTAAGCATTTAAACTATAGCAATTATAAATCATTTGTGATAATTTGACTGTTCCTTAAAAGTATAGAATATAGCAGTTATCATATTCAGATGATACGTTTTTTTCTTCTTTCTCTGTTTCCTGTCCCCTGTTCCCTAAAAGTTTCCAATACTCACAACTTAAATTATATTGCTATATATACAGCACTTTTGATGGATGGTGAGGTACAGTTTTAGATTAATTTCTATTCCCTCTTTTGTTTCGCTAGATGAGCTGTTGCCTACTACCCAAAATTTTGTACCTACGGAAAGTGGGAAACTGCTGTAAGTTATTTGTAAAAGTAAACCCTTAAGGTTTAACAGAGAACATAAAATCTAAATGTGTCTTAGCTTAAGTCAAAAGTCGGAACTTAATCAGATTTTCTTAGTGGATCGAGAAGATGATAAAATTAGGTAAATCAAAATAAGACTAAATTTATTTGAGTCTGTCCTAACTGAAAATTCAGACAAAAATGGATAAATGCTAACAACCAAAAAATTAATATAAATCATTGACAAATCTATATGAATAATGGTATTGGAAGTGAAAATTATATAGCGGTGCTAACTGATCCTAATTAATATTAGACCTGTTTAAGTTCGCAAATTTTGTATAGTAAAGTTGAAATAAAAATATAGTCAGATATACTTAAACATAGCTTTTTATTTTGGTAGTTGACAAAATATTTAGTTTTAGTTAATTTTTTTTTATGACCGACTCAAGTATATAAACAATTATGCTCTTAGTAGAATATTATTTGATCAAAAAAAATCATTCACTTTTCGCCGAGGGCGATGGTTTATCTTTTTTGACGAAAAATCTCTACAATGCTGCGAATTATTTAGATTGTCAAAACTTTTTTACCGGTCAAAAACGGATGCTACTACTGTTTATTATCAGATCAAAAATAGTCATATACTAAGAGTTTTACCTCGTAAAGTTAGTCAAGAAGTTCTCAGAATGGTTCTGAAAGTATGGCAAAGTTATTATAGTGCTTACCGAGAAGATAAAGCTTTCCCAAGTAAATTTAAAGTGAGGCCAAAAAATCTTAATTATCAAAGTAGTGCTGGAGATAGAAGTAATGGTAGATATGTGGTAATTTATCATCATCAAGCTCTTAGTCAAAAAGCTTTAAAAAAAGGATTAATTCGCCCTAGTAAAACTAATATTTATTTGAAAATAAGAGTTAAAAAATCATAAAAAGTTAGAATTATTCCTAAAAAAAATGCTGAGATAATTGAGTTAGTTTACAAACAGGAAATAGAAACAGAACCTTTAACTCAAACTAGGATAGCAGCTATCGATTTAGGATTAAACAATCTGGCAACTTTAAGCACAAACTTACCGAACCACCAGCCTAAAATCTATAATTGTAGAGGACTTAAAGCAGTTAATCAATATGCCAAAAAGTTAACAAGACGATCAAAAAAATTATATAGTAATATTAATAACTAATACATAATCAAAATCTATATGATGCAAAAAACAGAAAAATCAACTCTAATTATTACCAGTATGCACCGTTCAGGAAGTTCTTTAACAGCTTCCATCCTCCAAGGTTCTGGTTTACATATTGGTCGGAAATTAACAGAGGAAACAGAAGCTAATCCTCAAGGATATTTTGAAAATTTAGACTTCTATGAATTTCATAAACAAGTATTAGAATCTCAAGGAATAGATGCAGATGGTTGGACTCTCCAAGAAAGAATAGATATAGAAGAAAATTTTGTAGAAATAGCAAAAGAAATTATCGCCAAAAATTCTATAAGTGGAAATTGGGGATGGAAAGAAACCCGTACAACTTTATTTCTAGATTTTTGGGCAAATCTACTGCCAAATGCCAAATTTTTATTAGTTTATCGTTCTCCTTGGGAAGTAGTTAATTATCTGTATAGTCGGCAAGATAAAATATTTCAAAGTCAACCGGAATTAGCAGTAAAATTATGGTTACACTACAATCAAAAAATTATTGATTTTTATAATCATGCTGGTAATTATTGTTTATTGACAAATATTCAAACAATCATAAATAACCAACAAGTATTTATTGAAGCAATTAATCAAAAATTTAAGACAAACTTTAATTATCCCGCTGCCAATATCTACGAACCATCATTATTTAATAATCAATTATCAGCAGACGACCATAGATCCACTCTCATAGATTATTACTTTCCTGAAGCTATAGAAATGTACCAGGAATTAGAAGCAAGATCCTGGAAACCAGCCGATGAAATACCAGACTTTTCCTGGCAAGAAAAAATCAAATCATCTCCCTATAGAATTTGGGCTTTTCAAGACTGGATGAATTTGTGTAGTGTAGAAAATCAGAATAAAAACTTATTAGCAGAGGTAGAAAAATATAAAAATCAATACCAACAAAGTCAATTAGAACTAACACAAACTAAGTCTCAATTAACACAAACACGAGATGAGTTAGAAAAATATGCTTCTCAACTCGATACCACCGAAACAACATTATTAGAATCTCAAAAACAACTCCACCACACAGAAACAGTATTAGAAGAAACTCAGTCTCAACTGAAAAAAGTTGAACATATTCAAACCAGATTTGATCAAATAGAAAAAGAACTTATACAAACAAAATCTGAACTACACCAAACTCAAGGAGAGCTAGTACAAAATCAGTCACAACTACATCAAACACAAGAAGAACTAGAACAATTTACTTATAGACTTCAGCAAACAGAATCAGTATGGCAAAAATCTCAATCTCAGGTAGAAAAAACAGAAGTATTGTTAGAAAAGTCCGAATCACAAAATAAACAAACTCAAGCAGAATTAGGGAAAGTAAAACATAATTTGTATGAGACTCAAGCTAAATTAAAGGTTTGCCAAAATCAGCTACACCAAACTCAAGAAGACTGGGAAGATTCTCAGGTTAAGTTAATGGCAAATGAGAAGAGTTTACAACAATATCAAGAACAGTTAAACAATGTAGAGACAGAATTAGAAAACTCCCACTCACAACTGAAACAAACTCAGGCAGAATTAGGATTAACAAAACATAATTTATGTGAAACTAGAGACGAATTAGTAGTTTATAAACATCAGTTACACCAAACTCAAGAAGAGTGGGAATATTACCAGTCTCAGTTAACAGAATCTAATTCTCAACTACAAAAGCATGAACAAAAGTTAGAAAAGTCTGAATCTGAACTACAAAAAACTAGCCAAGAATTACAAGAAACTCAATCTCAGCTAAATCAAACTCAAGCCGAGTTAACAGAATCTAACTCTCAACTCAAACAAAATGAAACAATATTGCAACAGTCAGAAAAACAACTCAAAGAAATTAAAAAAAATCAGCAGGAATGGGAAAAATCTAAATCTCAATCACATAAAGCAAAGCAAGAATTGAAGCGAACTAACCTACAAATGCAAGAAGTTCAAACAGAATTAGTAGAATCTAATTCACAACTGCAACAGACAGAAACACTATTGCAACAATCTCAATCTCAAATGAAACAGACAAAAACATTATTAAAAGAGTTTCAAAATCAGCTATATCAAACTGATGAAGAACGCAAAAAACAGCAACTACAATTACAGGAAAATCAGACAGTATTGCAACAAATTAAGACTCAATGGAGGCAGACAGAAATATTATTGCAACAATCTCAATCTCAACAACAAAATGCACAAAAAGAATTAGTTAAAACAAAGTCTCAACTAACACAAACTCAGTCTGAATTGGAAAAATTGCAGTATCAACAAGCCATTCTGATAAATTCTAAATCCGAGAGTCAAACAGAATATCAACTATTAGTTTGGGAAGCTTGGTATGCTTATCAAAAAGGTAATTTGCTTGAAATGCAAGAGCGCCTTCAGAAATCTTTGAAATATACTGAAAACTCTCGGGCAGAAATAGTAATGGAATGGTTAGATAGTTTTGCTAATTTCTCTCAGCAAAAAGGTCTAGAGTTAGATAGTCAAAAGCTGACAAATTCTGAAGAATGGCAAAAATTGATGAAGCGCACTATGAAAATTCAGCATAAAGTTTTGGTAAGTAGTGAAAAATAAGTGAGTAGAAGACAGATTTAATTAAATAAAATTAGACAAATAAAACATGAGCAAAAATACTACATAAATATTCAACAGAAGAAATTAAATCAGGAATATTGGGAACAAATGGAGGTAGGATAAAGTCACTTACTCAGTATAGTTAACTTATTTTTAGAATTTGATTTTATCAAGATATTGGTAATATTTGAAGAAATTAAGGGGAATATAAATTAATGGCAGCAACAACAGAAAAAGAACTAGAAGAAGCTAAGACTAAATGGCAACAAACTCAGCAAGAGTTGGACAAAACTAAGTCCGAGTTGCACGATGTGAGAGAAGAGTTGGAGCGATCGCAATCTCAATTAGATGAGGTATTAGGAGAGTTGGAGCAAACCCACTTTGAGTTATATCAGCTTAAGGAGAAAGGAGAGCAACAGCAGTCAGAATCAGATGGAGAAGTTAAGCAGGAATTGGCAGTAACCAAGTCCAAGTTGCAGGAGAGCAAACAGTTATGGGAGGAGTCCCAGTCGCAGTTAGGTGAGGCGATGGGAGTGTTGGAAGAGTATCAGTCTCAAATGGAGCAAACGATGGCGACATTGGAAGAGTTGCAAGGAAAGTTGCAGGAGAAGCAGGAAGAGTTGGAGCAGGTTAAGGCAGAGTTAGCACAGAAGCAGTCGGGGTCAGAGTCTGAGTTGCACAAACAGTTGGAGGAAACTAAGTCTCAGTTGCGGGAAACTGAGCAGTTGTTAGATGAGTATCAGTTGCAATTAAGTGAGACAATGGAAGTATTGGAGCAATCTCAATCACAATTGCAGCAAGCTCAGTTGAGAGAGAAACAGGAACAACAACAGCCACGATCGGACTCGGAGTTGCACAAAGAGTTGGAGGAAACTAAATCTCAGTTGCGGGAAACCGAGCAGTTATTGGAGCAGTCGCAGTCCCAGTTAAGTGAAACAATGGATGTGTTGGAGAAGTATTATTCTCAACTTCAGGAAACTCAGTTGAAAGAGAAAGAGCAGTCAGAGTCAAAGTCTCAATTAAAGAAGGAGTTGGAGGAAACTAAGTCTGACCAAACTAAGTTCAAGGTAGATTAAGAGTGAGAAACTGTTAGAGCATTCAGATGAGCAAAATCGATTGTTCAAAATACATAATGCCATAGTCAAACCCATTCAGATTCAGGAACAACATAATAAGTGGTCAGGGGGTGTAGTTTTTCCCAATAATATGCCAGAAATATTCCGTCATCGACGAAGCAATATCAATTTAGATCAAGAAAAAATATTCCGTGATCAACGCGGTGGTAGTCTAGAGCAAGAAATAGTCTACTTAGATCAGTTCATAGAAGTGAATAAAAAAAATAATCTTGGCAGCGACAACAGTGATACTCATCAGATTGATAGTTCAAAAACTTACCATGGTACATATATCTACGGAGGTCCTTTTCATCCACACTTTGGGCACGCTTTGACTGAAAGTATTCATCGTCTTTGGGCATTTGATATCAGTATTCATAATGGCATTGTTTTTACTATTTCACAACCCCCCAATACCTCCCTAGCTGAATATACTTTTCCTTTATGGTTTACTCAAATACTAGAAATTATAGGCATACCGCTAGCTAAATGTGTTTTAGTTACAAATAACGACTGTATTTTTGAAAATCTTATCATTCCAGAACCGGGTAGTGAGCTAACACTTGGACAAAAGAAATGGTATTTCTCTTATTTAGAAAAACTACAGCACAGGATTTTTGAGTTAACAAATAACCTGAGAAAAGATCAACCACAACGGCTTTTTTGAGGAAGAAATCATATCCCTTTTAGTGGAGTTATAGCAGGAGAAAAGTATTTTGAGACTCTGTTCACTGATGAGGGTTATGTTTCATTAAAAGTCGCAGCGATCGCCTCAACAAGCTTGCTAGTATTAATCAATCATCCAGATATCTAGAAATAAGAGTATCAAAAGGTATAACTTTTAATGCAGTAAATATTACCAATAAAGTTGCCGTCGATCCTCAGTTCAGATTAAATAAGGATAAATATGCCACTGAAAAAGTAGTTTGTCTCGAAGTTTCCAGTGATGAATTTTTCAAAAGTTATGCCCAGAAGTTTGAATCATTCGATTTAATTTACTTAGATGGCCTGCATACTTTTGAACAAACTTTTCGAGACTTTTGTGCTTCCCTTGCTGTGGCACACTCAAAAACTATATGGTTAATTGATGATACTTGTCCGAGAAGTTATGCTCAAGCACAATCATCACTACAGCGTTGCCGACAAATACAGAATTTTTCTGGGGAAAAAAGTGCTGCTTGGATGGGTGATGTATTTAAAATAGTTGCTGCCATACATGATTTTTTTCCTCAGTATAGTTTCGCCACTTTCCCAGATCATGGACAAACAGTACAATTATAGTGATTAATAATATGAGAAAAACACCCTCATATATTTTCTCCCTCCTCTCCCCATCTCACTTCTAAAAATTATTTATAACTGTTCAACCGATAGCGTAGTTCCCCTGAAAGAGGCACATGATATTATGGGAAAATCTCATGGTATTATTATTTATTTTGTTTTTTCGAGGCTAGAGCAAATTGGCGAGCGATCGCTATTGTTGCTAAATTATAATCACATAACTATACTTGAATTGAAAAATTGAAAACAAGAATTAATTAATGTTAACCCCTGTAGAGGTGCTTCAAATAATTTGCCTGATACCGATAGTCGGTGGGTCTGTATATTCAATCCTCAGTGTATGGACTACTAGACAATTTTTGAGGAAAACCACCCCAGACATAAATGCCACAGAAAAATTTCACCCACCTGTCACTGTACTGAAACCAGTACGAGGTATTGAAAAAGACCTCAAGTCAAACCTGCGTAGCATTTCTATTCAAGATTGGCCTGAGTATCAGGTAATTTATTCAGTTCAAGACCCTGAAGATTTAGCCCTCCCTATTCTTGAGGATATTCAAGCAGAAGTAGACACTCAGAAGATTTTCGTTGTCATTAGCAATGTTCAAGGAGGAGCTAATGGTAAAGTCAATAATTTACTTGGTGCCATAGCTGAGGCACACCACGATATCATTATTATCAGCGATAGTGACACAAATCTCAAACCTGACTATATCAAAAATATCATAGCTCCTCTATCCAATCCCGACGTGGGATGTGTCTGTACTCTCTTTAAAGCCAAAAGTGCCTACCGATGGTTTGAGAAGATGGAACTATTAACTATGAATGCAGACTTTATTCCTAGCGTGATATTTGCAGCAGTTACGGGAGCATCCAATGCTTGTTTGGGACCTTCCATAGCCATAAATCAAACCACACTACAAGAACTTGGTGGTTTAGAGAGTCTAGCAAATTATCTTGTAGAAGACTACGAACTTGGACGGAGGGTTTGGACTTCTGGGAAAAAAATGGTGCTTTTACCTTATATTATTGATGTAGTTGTAGACTTGAAGAATTGGCGACAATGGTGGACTCATCAAATTTATTGGGATCAGAATACATATTTAGCACGTTCTGGGCCATTTATTGCAACTATATTAATCCGAGCAGTACCTTTTGCTATTTTCTTCGCTGTGGCACGAATGGGAGACTTATTGGGACTAGGAGTATTAGGGATTACAATTGGTTTACGACTTCTGACCAGTGGGATAATTTTAAAAGAGTTGAAAGATTCTGAAGGTTTAAAAAGTCTTTACTTATTGCCTTTGCGTGATCTTTTTGGTTTAATATTTTTTGCTCTAGCGTTGACTAAGCGTACAGTAGTATGGCGTGGCATTAAGTATAAATTAATTAATAATGGGAAAATGGTTCCTGTCAGCAAGAAGTAATTTTAAAAGCGTTTCCTGACGGAATGCTCCGCAAACAGATACAATTATCTATGCACAAGTTTTTAAGCTGATAGCTGTTAACGTAGTTCCTCCGTAGGAGGATAGCTAATAGCTGATAGCTAGTTAAAATTAGGCAAAAAATCTAAAAGTATCATATCCACTGTTTTTTTTATTCAAATGAGAATTTCTATAGTATTATTATATTTTACTTACAAAGAAAAATCATTATGACAGACTTTCAAACCTCATTTCTTTGTGATGTAAAATCTCTATTTTTACAGCAACAGGAAGAAAATCTAGCTCCTTATTTGTACAGTACTCCTAATATTGAGGACGATTCTGCCAATGGTGAAGGATGTTACCAAGAACTAATATCTCAAAATTTAAATTATTATCTTTACAAGGAAGAAATCAAATTAATTAATAATAAGGCTAGCCAAATAGCTGCTTATGTTCCACCAGGATCTAATGTTATAGAATTTGGTCTGGGTACAGATATAGCTTTCAAAAATAAAAGTCTGCCCTTCCTTAAAGAAATTAAACAATTGAAAAGCTATGTTCCTATAGATTTGTGTCAAACTTATCTGGATCAGAGTGAGGAAATTTTAAGCCGAGAGTTACCAGAAATATCAGTTGAGAAAATCAATACAGACTTTATTAAGAAAATCGATCTGATTAAAAACTTTACTAAACCCGTAGTTTTTTAAAGGAAGTACAATTACCAATCTTTCTACAAATAATTGCCTGAAATTTTTTGAAATAATTTTACAACCACTACAACCAGATGGTATTCTCATTGTTGGTGTTGATTCAAATCAAAATTAGTCGTCATTAAAAGGAGCTGATGATCATGGAAAAATGGGGAATTTGACGCTCAGTATTTTATATTTTATCAATCGTGATTTGCCAGTTTCTGGATTCGACCCTACTGCATTTAATTATGAATTTAATTGGGTGGCTTAAACTCATTGTGGAAAGCATAATTTGAGAGCAACTAAAGACCAATAAATATAAAGAGTGGCACAAAATTTCACTTTTTAAGTTATGATAAATATCCAGTGGACTATTTTCAAGATCTGGCGATAAAAGCAGGGTTCAAACCCCTAGATTATTTTGCACATCAAAATGAACCTATGGTCATTCATGTTTTAGTAGCTAAGTAATTGAAGCAATGAATCCCTAGCTCATTTCGGCAGCATAACTATTGAGTTACACACTGTACAAATTAGCTATAATGTGTATCACACAATTTAGTCGTTTAACGCTCTTTTAATCACTCTAATTTGCTTGCTGCCTTTGCTGTGTTATTTGCCATAAAAGGCAGCAATTAATAAATTTTTACTAAATCAGCCTTTGATGAAACTATAGATAGGTTCTAGTATTACTTGGAAAAAATGGTATAATTCCTACTTTATGGAAGAGGAAAAAACTAGATTGATTATCGTATTTTAGTTCGATAAATATGTAAATTTATTTAATGTAAGAACACGAATTTTCAAGAGAGAGTAACATGACAGTAAATCAAACAATTAAACCATTTTATTTCGATATTACAGATGATGAAATTCAATATTTCTTATCAGAATCAGAGAAAATTTTACGGTCTGGAAAATTAATTTTAGGGGAACATACCAAAGCATTTGAACAAGCATTCGCTGAATATGTTGGTACAAAATACGCGATCGCTGTTAATAGTGGCTCCTCTGGACTAGAAATTCTATTACGCTTGAAAAAAGTTGAGGCAACAACTGTTTTAGTTCCTACTAATACCAACTTTGCTACTGTTGCTACAGTAATTCGTGCCGGAGGAAAAGTTCAATATCTGGATATGGACAAACAAACATTTGCTCCTTCTCTACAGATGGTGCAAGAGGCAGTAGAAAAGGGTAATAATCTCCCACAGAAGATTTCTGGAGTAATGTGGGTTCATGTTGGGGGCGTCATTTCTCCAGAGTTTCCGCAAGTGGTGGAATATTGTCACCAACGAGGGTTATTTGTCCTCGAAGATACTGCCCATGCTCACGGTAGTAAAATCAATGATGTAAGTGCTGGAAATTTGGGAGATGGTGCTGCTTTTTCATTTTTCCCGACTAAAGTAATGACAACTTGTGAGGGAGGAATGATAACTCTGAATAATGAAGAGGAAGACTATATCGCACGTTCTTTGAGAAACCAAGGGAAGCGAGGCATGGACTTTGGTGGCTTACACACGGACTTTGGTAATAGTATGCGAATCACGGAAATGAATGCTCTGCTTGGTCGGATACATTTAGCAAAATTGCCAGAGATGTTGAAAAAACGTGAGCGAGCTTATGAATTAATTACTGCACCTCTCAAAGAAGCTGGTCTATCGTTTGTATCTACAGAAAAAATGGATATCGCTAGTAATTACAAATTGATTGTTCATTTGCCAGAGGGAAAAAATGCCAAAGAAATCAAAACAGCATTAGCAGAAGAAGAGATATTTTTAGGAGGAACAGTATATGAAATACCCTGTCACAAACAACCAGTTTTTGCAGGTATTTGTGAAGGTGAGAGTTTTCCTGGTGCCGAACGTTGGTGTCCGAATCATATCTGTCCACCTCTGACTTCTGGCATGACGGAGGCCGATGCTCAACGAGTGGGGGAAGCTTTAGTTAGGCATTTGCAATAAGGTTTTGGGAACTGGTCTCAGAAAATATAGATAGTAATTTGTAGATTGGGTAGAACGATTTCTGTTATTGTAGGCGTTACCTAGATTTTTTTGAGTCCCTGCCCAATCGATAGGAAAATCTTTTTTGGTGCGAACTTCCAATGCTAGATGATATGCAGCAATAGCATTTTCCGGCGTTGCACAGTGACGAATGATTACGAGAATTGAGGAATTTGCCGATGTTTCAAATCATAGAGCAGCAAGGGAATGGATCTGTACAACATATCACCTCAGAACTATAACCCGCAGGACAGGGGCTTTCTGGAAATTGACGGCCACAGTCACGGCACAGATAACTCTGTTTTCCGTGACAATGACTATTTTTCAAGCTTTTATGGCTTTGACAATCAAGAAAATCCATCTCTCAATCAAATTCTAGAATATCATTCTCTATTGTGCAACACCAGATTTAATATGATGACTAGGTGACTGTATATTTTAATATGCCTTTGACTTTTGATTTTTGACTTGTAGGAAGATGATTAATCCTGGACAAATATTACAACAGCACTATCGAGCGATTCAACTTATTGGAGACTGTGGTTTTGGTCAAACTTGGGAAGTTGATGATGGTGGTACGATAAAAATTATGAAAATATTGCAAGTGCCAAGGGAAATAGAAGACGAAGAAATAGAACAAGTAATTTCTTTGTTTGAGCAAGAAGCAAAAGTTTTAACATATTTACATGAACCTGGATTACCAAAAGTTGAACCAGAAGGATACTTTATCTGGTCAGAAGCGGGAGATGAACCATTACACTGTCTGGTAATGGAAAAAATTGAGGGTATAAATTTATCTGACTGGTTACAACAAATTCATCATAATCAACCCATAGAAGAAGAGCAAGCGATCGCCTGGGTCACACAATTAGTAGAAATCATTGCTAAACTTCATCAGCATCATTGCATCCATCGGGATCTTAAACCAACAAATATCATGTTGCGTAGCTTCCCAGCACAAAACTCCAATCATAATGGAGCCAAACAACCCTCTGGATCTTATGAAAATTTGCCTAAACAAGAAGCTAGTCAACAAACAGATGGAAAAGCTAGCAGAGCAAATAATTTATCTTCCATTTCACTTACCGAAGAAAATGTTGCACAGCTAGGAAATGATCCAGAACAAACCAGAGAAACATTAGACCACAAACAGGAGGTTGAAAATGAAAAAAATCACACTGACCATCAACAAGATTCCCAAAAGCAGAAATGGGGTCAACTAGCATTAATTGACTTTGGTGCGACTAGGCAAGTTACAGAAACATATTTAAGGCAATTTG
Organism: Okeania hirsuta; assembly: GCF_003838195.1. Lineage (GTDB taxonomy): Bacteria > Cyanobacteriota > Cyanobacteriia > Cyanobacteriales > Microcoleaceae > Okeania > Okeania hirsuta. The sequence continues at coordinate 15,303 of NZ_RCBY01000001.1, read as the reverse complement.
AAGGCAAAGATGTGACTGGGATGATTTCTCAAGGTTACACATCCCCAGAACAGTATGAAGGGAAAATCACACGACAGTCGGATGTATTTGCCATTGCTCGAACTATAGTTTATTTAGTCACAGCACAAGATCCTACTAATTTGCCTACCGATCCTCAGAGTGGTAGATTAATGTGGCGACACCATGCTACTCAAATCTCAAAAACATTAGCAGACTTAATTGATGAGATGATGGCAAATTTACCTCAGTGTCGCCCCCAAACAACCGAAGACATTTTGGAACGTCTTGCTAACTACAACCAGCAAGTACAAGCAGAAATTGAACCTACCCAGAGCAAACAACCCGCTCCCGCAAAGAAAAACTATTTATCTGACTTTCCATTGCAGCAAAAAATACAGAACTTCAAGAGTAAATATCAAGAAACCACACCCAAAGTCAATAAATGGTTAGGCAATATTTCCCTTTTCACACTAGGAGCGATCGCTGTCTTAATTGCTATTTTACCAGAAGCACCAACAACTTGTCCTTTAAAACTGGATGATAATTTGAGTTGTGGGGAAGAAATTCTGATTCCAGGTTCCGCACCCAAAGAAAAAGAAGAGGGAGTTAAAGCTTTTGCTGATGGTGATTATTTGCAAGCAGTCAAACTTTTAGAAACAGCTAGAAAAAAATACTTTAACGATCTAGAAATCCTGATTTATCTGAATAATGCCAGACTAGCTGCTAGCAATACTGACGCTTATACTATAGCCATAGTAGCACCAATGACAGGTGAGTCACAAGCTCTCAACTATAGTTTAGAAAAATTACGGGGAGTTGCTCAAGCTCAGAATGCCATAAACCTGAGCGATAATTTGATTGGAGGCAAGGGTTTAACTGTAATTATTGTTGATGATGGCAACTCTCCAGAGCAAGCAGTAAAAATAGCAAATAATCTGGTTTTAACAGGTCAAGTTTTGGCAGTAATTGGTCATACTTTTAGTGAAATCACGATGGAAGTAGCTCCAATTTATGAAAAGAATAAACTGGTTTTAATTTCTCCCACTGCTAGTGCTTCTAAATTATCAAATCGCAATGATTTTTTCTTTAGGATGATACCATCTGATGCCACAATGGCTCAAGCAATGGCAAGTTACTTAATTAATAAATCTACTGATCAACAGCAAATAGTAGCTCTGTTTGATAATCCTAATGATATTTACAGTGAATCTCTCAAAAATAAATTTATGGTTAGTTTGAGTGCTGGTGGTGGCAAAATAGTTAAAGATATGAATGACAGTTTTGATTTATCAAGGACTTCTTTTAATGCCAGTGCTGCGAACAATAGAGTAGAAAAACAAAAAGCTACTGCAATTGTATTACTGCCAGATATTTCCACTTTAGCGAAGGCAATAGAGGTAATCAAAGCAAATTGGCAGCTCAATTTACCGATAATTACTGGAGAAAACCTCTATAGTAACTATACTCTCAAGTTTGGTGCTCAAGAAGCAGAGAAAAATGTTGTAGTAGCTACACCGTGGCACAGCTTGAATAGCCCCGATCCAGATTTTCCACTGCAAGCAAAAAACATTTGGGGAGGAACTGTTAGTTGGCGTACGGCTTTTGCTTATGATGCAGCTAGAGCCTTGATTACAGCATTAGAATCACTTCCAGAACGTCAAGAGTTAAATCGCATCGCCCTGCAACAAATTTTAGCAAGTGAAAATTTTAGTTCTGAGGGTGCTACAGGAGAAATAACTTTTTTACCAAGTGGCGATCGCCAGGAATCAAGAATTATTTTTACTAGAGTCGTGAAATCTAGTTGTTCGCCATTAGGCTATACATTTCTGCCCCTAGATTATCCTGTCAGCAAGTTTAGTATTTTGGAATGTGATTGATTCGTTATTTAGAGGAGATAAGGGTTAGGTAGTGACTATTCAACAATTAATAATTAATAATTAATAATGGCTTTGTTGCACAAAAGATGAACATAGAGTATAGATATGGTTATGGTTATGGTACAAAAAATCTGCACCGACTAGATATGAGTAAGTCCAAGTCCAAATCCCAATACAGAGTAAGTAACTGGTCAGCAATACGATGCTTCCTTGAAACAAAGGGGGAGTCTAACATTTTGGCTGAGTAATCAAATGATAGAGCAGTGGCTGACAACAGAGAAAACTGGACGTCGGGGGGCATCTCATACCTATAGTCAGGTTGCTATGGAATTAATGGCAACTCTTGCTACTCTGTTGAGCTTGGTAGGACGACAAACCGAGGGATTTTTGGAATCTATATTTACCTGAATGGGGTTAGAGCTACCAGTACCAGATCACAGTACCTTGTCCCGTCGCCTGAGTAAATTGAATATTGAGATACCAGTAGTCCCAGCCCGTCGCCCAAGAGGCCATGCATCTAGTCGTAGACTCTACAGGGGTGAAAGTGTATGGAGAAGGGGAATGGAAAACAAGAGTTCATGGTGTAAGTAAACCTGTACAATTGCGTAAGTTACATCTAGGTGTCAATGAAGCAACTGGGGAAATTGTTAGTGCTGTGGTAACAACTAACAATGTTAGTGACGATCAAGTGTTTTGCTACTGATTGGAGGGAGTAGAGGGTGAGATTGGGCAAGTATCTGGTGATGGAGCCTATGATCAACGCAAGTGCTACGAGGCAGCCAGTAAAAGGGGAGCTAAACCAACCATACCACCGCGTCAAAATGCAGTCATCTGGCAGCATGGCAAATGTAAAGCTCCGGCTGATCCCAGGAACTCAAATCTCAGAGAGACTCGTAGAGTGGGACGTCAAAAATGGAAACGAGAGAGTGGATACCATCGGCGCTCCTGATCCGTTTGCGTAGCATTCCGTAGGAAAACAACAATGTTGAGGCTCAAAGTGATATTCGGAGGCAAGTTGCGACGACGAAAATTTGAGACTCAAGCAGTGGAGTTATTTATACAGTGCGCTATCCTTAACCACATGATTCAACTTGGGTTACCTGAAAGCTACAAAGTAGAAATTTAGTTGATGGAATTTTCGGGGGAGCCGTCGCGAATGCAACTTTCATGCAACAAAGCCATTAATAATTAATTATTACCTCTCCTTGAAAGCTGATAACGGTTTGCATGCTGGTGAAAAATACGAAAACTCTGTCTGGGATTTTTACTTCGGAGAAGAACTAGGACAAGTTAGGAGTTTAGAAGTTAACTTTAACGGTATAATACCATTTCTCCATGAAGTTGCACTTACAGCGCTTTTCAAATTGATGAACCACATCTTCACAAACAAAACTTTGTAGGGACATTCCATGGAAAGTTCCTACTGTGGTCTACCCAAATGAAAACCGCTGTAATATTAAAGATGAGAATAGTCAGTGCAATAAGGTCCGATCGACAATTATTAAGCGCAGCTTTACAAAGAATTGGTATAAATGGTGCCATCTCTGAACTAACATACAAAAAAATGTACAGTGATTTCCTTTCAGATCCAAAAGTGCGTGTACCAGATCCTAATAGCATTGCAGCTTTAGCATTCATTGGTGGTGGAATGTTCCTTTCCCGTCGTCGCCAGTCTCGCTAAGAAATTAAATTATAATTGCATCTACTATAAATTTTAATATTGGATACAAATAAATAAAAATTCTATAACTGGGTTTCTCCTAAAAACGAAACAGGAGAATCTCAGATTTTTTTTGTTATCAAGATATATAGTAGGGAATAGGGAACAAAGGCCACTTGCATCTGACCAATGCGGAATTGCAGCACTATTTCCTATAGTACCAATGAGCAAAAACTTTGCTATACTTAGTTTTCTATTTCCCCATCAGGCTAAAATATCAGGAGGATAAGTTTAGCATTACTTTTGTAAATTGCTACAATCACAGTGGGTTGAAAATTCTTCGATCAAAAAATTGATATAATAACCAAGATTAATTTTAAATATATCAAAAACTAATTAACAGGGATTGTGACTTCAGAAAACCTAACATTATTTGAAACTGAATATAAAGCTGGCAAATATGCCTTTGAGCGAGGTCAATACCGTAATTCAGTGCAACATTTAGAAACTGCTAAAGACAATATTGAGCTTAATTCAAGATTTGGGGGAGAGGTACAAATCTGGTTAGTGACAGCATATCAAGCGGCTGGCCAAATTCAAGAAGCAACTGCCCTTTGTAAACAACTAACTCGTCATCCTCGTTTAGAAACCCGCCAACAAGCAAAACGTATATTAGCCATTCTCGAAGCACCTGTACTGAGAACCAGGCAAGAATGGATGACTAAAATTCCTGACTTGGGGGCAATATGTGAAAGTGATGCTAAAGATCGTCGAGGTAGCACTATGGTTTCCCAAGTGAAATCACGGCCACCGAAGCCAAAAACTCTGAAGTTAGAAGTTGTCGATCCTAGTCAAGTTAACACAAAAGATAATCAATTTGTTTGGGTGGCGTTAGTACTAATAATTCTGACTGTTAGTGGGTTAGTTTGGTTTAGTTGATTTTTATCAGGACTTACGCACGCATACGAATTATACACTATTTGTAGGGGGTTAACGGCCGTTAACCCCTACTATATTTGGTTGTTATGCGTGATATTATGTCCGGTAGCATCGGCATTGTATAGCAAAGGTAGGCAACAGCTCCGGAAGGCAACAGGCAACAGACAGGAAGGCAATTGAGCAAGAAAAAAACTTAAATTTCCTGTAGATATCCACGCTAACTTTTACACAAACGATACCAACGGACATGATATGAGTGAGTCCTCAGAAGTATTTTCCCACCAACTTTTCAGAGAATGACTTTTTGGAGGTGAATATCGTCCGTTTATATCAAATCCGGTAGCATTGGTATAACTAGATTAGTTAATTAGGAGTCAGGAGGGAATAAAATGTAGAAATATTTGCGATCTGGCTGACAATGAAACATTTTTTTATACCGAACCCGGGCGTATTTGATCTCAAAGTCTACAGTTTTAATTATCTCCTGGTTGATGGCTTTCTCAAACTGAATAGCACTTTCATTACCCTCATTTTGCAATAGTGAGCTAATGAATTACACCAACTATCTTTTTTAATAGATTAATCTAAAGAACTCGATCTATTACAGTAAATTGAAAAGCTCTATTCAGAGAATTATTTGTTTCATTCTTGCTGAAATTAAAGCAATATTTTGCATTTTTATTGACCACATAATTTACTCTTTTTATAGAAATGATCATCTCTAATTATCAGTTATGAGAATGCTTCAGTAACAATAGAGTTTTAATACCAGGATATAGATTTTAAGACCTTTCAACTATTCTCAATCTTGCCAAATTCCCCTAACACCTAATTTTTAGAAAATTTTCAGCAAAAAATAATTTAACCGACACTCAACCTGCTTAAATATAATATGTAAAGTTATATCTGAGAGGTAAATTATGAATGCAAAGGATATTGCGGGATTGATACATCCAGCATTGGCAGTTGTGGTGGTTTTCCCAATCATTGGTATAGTTCTCAACTTGGCTTGGCAGACTCGTCAACGAAGGCTACAAACTGCGGATAAAAGTAAAAGTAAAATTCCTCCAGTGGTAGGACCGGAACATAGAAAAATAGGTAATTTGTTGACGGGTTCCGTTGTGGGAATAACTTTAGTCGCTATTGCTTACTCAATATATTTTAAGGGTATTTTTAAAGATTTTAAAAGTGAAAATATGACCCTAGCAATATTAATAGTAACCATCTTTATGACTACGGTTGCTTCTCTAATATTTCTTTATCAAGCTAAAACTAAATTATGGCGAGGAGTATTTGCGACCTTAACCGGAGCAGGTATCGTAATTTTAGGTTTTCAAGATGGTGTTTTCCGACGCGACTATGAGTGGGCAGTTTCTCATTTTTATTATGGTATAATAGCTTCAATATTGATGATTTTTTCTTTGACTATTGTGCCGGAAATATATAAAGATAGGACTCACAAATGGCGCAAAATTCATACTGCTTTAAACTGTTTGGCGATTCTAGTATTTTTAGGGCAAGGAATAACAGGAAGTCGGGATTTGTTAGAAATTTCTCTAAGTTGGCAAGAAAAATATTTATATAAATGTGATTGGGAAAAACAAGTTTGTCCAGATGCACAATCACAAATTTTATCACCAGAAATAATTGTTGCTTCTATTTCTAATTATCCAACTTTAGCTCAGACAAATACTGTTTTAGCTTCTGGAGAATTTGTAACTATTACTCCGGGGGAAGATACCGAAGGTACAGCAGAAATTATTCAAGCAGGTAATAAAACTCAAGTTCGGTTAGCGGAAAACTTTTCTGCCATTGAAGGTCCGGCAGTAAAATTGTTATTACATAAAGAAAATCGTCCGGAAAGTTATACCACAGAAAATTATGTGCGTTTGGGAGATTTAAAAAGTTTTACAGGAGAACAAGTTTATGACATTCCAGAAGGAATAAATTGGCAAGATTATCCAAATGTTGTGGTCTGGTGTGAAAAATTTGATGTCACTTTTGGATCAGCAAAACTTAAGTGATATTAAATCTGGTTGAACAACCTCACTTCAATTTAGTAGTAGGGGTATTTTCCTGCGGAATGCTACGCAAATATGTCGCGGAGGAAACGGCCGTTTGCTGGCGCACAACTATCATTAACAACCATAAAAGGATGCTAAACCCTTTAGGACTATAGAGCAAAACTACGAGCAATTATAACTGTTATACTGAATATGAGTTACTATTTACCGTTGCACTTATGCGACAACTATTAAGAAAACGATCGAGATTATAAACTTTGGCAATAGATGCTAGTAAAGTTGGCTGAGTTGCAATAATACTCAGTGGAGTAGAACCTGGAATAGGAATAAAAGCTGAACCAAAACATACCCCAGCTGCTGTAGCAACAAGAGAGTATGCTACTGTCCTTTTTAGTTTGACATTAACTGCCTGAGCTGTTATAAATGCTTGCGAATATGATTCAGGAATGGCTTTTATAGACGCTTCTGTTAATTCTTTTAGACCTGAAACTGTCTTGCCTGCAATAGGATCGGCAGAAACTTCCATAATTTTGAGTTGAGTATTTGCTCTCTGTTCAATTTCAGCTAAGGAGTCACTCAGCCTTTTTTTTAGTTCAGAAAGCTCTTTTGGTTTAGCAATATCACACTGACTTAACACTATGATTACAGGAATTTTTAAGCTAAGTGCTGTTTCAATCACTTTTAGATCGAAATGTTCAATCCTAGTTAATCCTGCATGAATGAGGTACCAAACAAGGTGAATACTGTCATCTACAGATTGGGTATTGGAAAGAGATTTTTCCCCAAGGAATCCTAAAGTCTCTTGTAAAAAATCATCTGTTTTGCTAACTTCATAACCAGCAGAATCATAGAGTATGATTGGAATATCTGGATTATATGGGTTTGGATATTTGTTATAACGTTTTGTTACTGGCAACCCAACATCTACTCTGATTTCATTATCATCTAGCCCAAAAATAGCTTTAATTAGACTACTCTTTCCTGCACCAGTTCTACCAATTAGAGCAATACTTGGTGGTTTGAGTCTTTCTTCTATTTTCTTCAGTTCTCGATCTATTTCGTTGTTCATGTCTAAACTCCTATCTATTTCTACCCTTCAAAGCCCTAATTTCTTGTTTTAATTTAGATATTTCATTTGACATATATGTCAACTTTTCTACTGATTCTTGAGTAAGCTCATTATGTGTATTAGCTATCGTTCTAATATGCCATAACTGCTTAATAACTTCGTTCATTTTTTGATTAAAGAAATTTTCTCTATTTCTTCTAAGTTGGAAACGATATTGCTCAACCTCTTGAATTGCATTCTTAAAGTTTTCAACTAAATTTTCATCATTAATCTTGATAACATCACCATAAAGCTTAAAATACCTTTCAACAAGTGATGAAGCTTCCCCAAGCCATGACTCTAAAGCTACATCAAAAGGTTGACGATTAGCTCTTATTCTGGTACTCGCTTCGTCTGGAAGATTTCTTGCCTTAGCAGCATTTTTATATGTAAAATGGCTCCTCCCATATTCTCTGGAAGGATAGATTTCCCCTTCAATAAATTCATTCTCTTTCTCTTTCTGAATATACTGAATGAATAAGGCATCAATCCTTTCTTGAAATAGCCGAGGAGTTTCTAGAGGACCAGGAATATCATAAGCTGTCTCCTGATGATTTGCTAAATCTAAACCCCTATCTATTTCAGAGTTTTCACTGCGAAGACGATTAAGAATACCAAGCATTGCGAAAAGACCTTCATCTTGATTTTTTGGTAATCTTGATTTCCGATTAGATGCAACCATCCCGTGCAAAGCCAACAAAAACATTATGAAACAAAGGAAAACCAAGATGGGAGCTAGCACAGAAATTCCAATTTGAGTTCTTCCATGTGGCTCATTCTCAAAAAGCCTAATTATTCCTACCGCGGAACCTCCTACTACACCACAAACCAAGTGAACAATCACGGCACCAACCGGATCATCCATTACCTCCCATGAAAATTCATCCTCAATAATAAATTTTGAATATAAGAAAACTAGCCAACCACAAACACCGCCCACAAAAAATGGATACCAAATCATTGCTACATCTGGTGCAGCTGTAATTCCGACTAATCCACCCAGTAAGCCATTTATTGCGATCGTTAGCCTCGGAATATTGTTGAACCAACTCAGAAAGATCGTCACCATCATACTGACAGTCGCTGCCAAGGTTGTATTAATGGCAACCAGAGCAATTTCATTTAAACCTTCTGGCGTCCCAACAGATTCTACACTGCCCATATTAAACCCATACCATCCGATGAGCAGTAAAAATACACCTGTTGTCGCTAGAGGAATATTATGAGCTGGTAGTCGTCTTTCTCTTACAGGTCGAGACCCTATAAGTAAAGTAGCTGCTAAGGCTGTAGCTCCACCAGTTGCATGTACTACGACTGAACCAGCGTAATCTTTAAATACTTCATCGAAAACTTCCCACAATAGGAAACCTGAGAGGGGATATATAATGCCAGAAATGAAGCTACTCATTATTAAGTAATCAGACAACTTCATCCTACCAGCGATCGCTCCTGAACATATAGTTGCAGCGGTTGCAGCAAAAGCTCCCTGGTAAATAAAATCTACTAAGTGCTTTGCATTCTCAATATTTCCTGGTTCTGATACTATAATATTGAAGGGATGTAAGGAATTATCAAAACCCTTCAATATCCAGTAACCAAAAAAGAAAAAAGCGATAAAGCTAACGCCAAAGTCAGCAAAATTTTTGAATATGATTGAGACTGTGTGCTTGGAAGGAAGCAACCCTGCTTCTAAAAGAGCAAAACCTAGCTGCATTAAAATGACTAGGATTGCACAAAATATAGTAAAGACAATATCTATTGGAGCAGTTTGCATAAAATTCTGTGTGATTATGTAGATATAGACGAAAAATCACTATTTTTACTTATTTGGTAGTGAGTTAATGCACCACTGTTATATTGAATCTAGTAGGAAAGATTTGAGTAGTTCCCACTCGCGATCGCGTAGCATCCTATAGGGAATTGCTTAGACCCCTAGCATAAGATTTTCGGGACATTGATTTTTTTATCATTTTCTTTGTGGGTTTAATACCCCACCGTCTACACGGTGTTCAAAATTACTTGGGGTTAGAATCCCCATGTAATTTTCCTCCTGTCTCCTGTCTCCTGTCTCCTGTCTCCTTCTTCAATTCCCTACGTTAGATACTTTATTTATGGCCATATTTACCTTTTTTTGACAAACAGTCTCTTACTCTATTATTTTTTATTTTTTAAATGTATAGTATTTATGATAGCCTCCAAAAATAAAAATCGTCAACCATAGACTAATTACTCAACTGGTGGTCATATAAATCTATTGGACTCGAAATCAAGTTTGTTCAAATTAATCTAAAATTTGAGTATTTGATTACTAACAGTTCACCTAAATTATGCTCAAAAAAACCAAACCAATAATTAGTCTAATTCTCAGCTTATTTTCCCTAACTCCAACTATTGCCCCCGCGTTAGCAGCGCCACCCCGCACCCCAGACCAAGAAGAAACCTGCGAAATACTCATCATCGGTGGCGGTTTGTCAGGAGCAGCAACTGCCTACGAATCATTATTAGCAGGACGCACCGTTTGTGTCACCGAAATTACCGACTGGGTAGGTGGTCAAATTTCCTCCCAAGGTACATCCGCTCTCGACGAACGCGGTACTCAACGCAGTCTCCTATTTTATCCCCGTGGTTACTTAGAATTACGGGAACGCATTGAGGAAAAATACGGTAGATTAAATCCCGGTCGTTGTTGGGTCAGCGTCTCCTGTTTTATGCCCTACGATGGTCACGGTATTCTATTTCAGATGTTGCAAGATGCTGCCAAAAAAGGTGGAGGAACATTCAAATGGTTTCCCAATACTGTTGTGAAAGAGTTAGACATTTCCAATAATCAAATCAATAGAGCGATCGCTATCCAACATCAACCAGCAGCAGGCACCCCACCCATCAACACCGAACCCCTGTCTCAAGTTATCGAAGATGCTTACCGTTACGAAAACTCAGTGCGTTTCGACAAAACCATAATTCAATTTATACCCCAACCTTCCCCAGAAAAAACAGGCGGTGCAGACTGGTACGTTGTCGAAGCTACGGAAACCGGAGAAATTATTGCTCTAGCAGATGTTCCCTATCGTCTCGGTATTGATCCACAAACCTATCTTGACCCCTCATCCCCCGTTGACACTAGAGACTCCTACTGCACCCAAGGTTTTACCTACACCTTCGCCATGGAAGCAACCGAAACACCTCAAACCCATGTGGAACCACCCTTTTATTCTCAGTATGCACCCTACTATAGTTATGAATTATCAAGATTAGCTAGTTTCCCCCTAGTTTTCACCTATCGTCAAATTTGGTCAGTGAAACCAGACGCACCGCAACCAGGAGATTACAAAAAACGAACAATTTTTCCCGGCGATATTTCCATGCAAAATTGGACTTGGGGTAATGACTACCGTCCTGGCAACCGCGACGACAATTTGATTTACAGTCGAGGGCAACTACAAGCTACAGGTCAACTGCAACCGGGGGGTTGGATGGGTGGTTTGCGTGCCGAAACCCTCCGTCGAGGTGAGGAAAATGCTCTCGGTTATTTTTATTGGTTAGTTGAGGGTACTACTGACTCTCAGTTAGGGGAAGGGGTGAAGCAAAAATATCCAAACCATCGTTTATTGACTGGATTTGACGCGCCGATGGGAACAGCTCATGGGTTGTCAAAATATCCTTATATGCGGGAGGGGCGACGCATTATTGGTCGTGTTGGGAAAACTCGCCCCAGGGGTTTTACAGTAGCAGAGGTTGATATTGCTAAAAAGAATTTTCGGGATAATTTTTATCTACAAAATTTACCGTCAGATATGTTGCATTATTTGTGGGGAAGTGTTGCTGCTTTTGTACCTGAAAATTCACAAATTAATTCAATGAAAGAAATGCCTCAACGAGCAAGAGCAACTGTTTTTCCTGATAGTGTAGGAATTGGTCATTATGCCATAGATTTTCATCCCTGCATGACAAAAAGTCCGGCAGAAGCACCTGGTAATTCTGAACGAGCAGGTATTAGGAGGGGTCAAGGTTCTGCTTATCCTTTTCAAATTCCTTTACGGGCAATGATCCCTCAGCAAATTGATAATTTGTTGGTAGCGGGGAAGACTATTGCTACAAGTTATATTGCTGCTGCTGCTTATCGGGTTCATTCTTTTGAATGGTCTGCTGGTGCTGCTGCTGGTACAACAATTGATTTTGCTTTGGAGCGAGGTATTTTTCCTGATGAATTGATTGATGATATGCCTTCTAAGGAATGGGAATTGGAGGTTTTACAAGGTCGCTTACAAGAAAATGGTAATCCCACAGCTTTTCCTGAAACTTCTATTTTTAATAATACTTGGGATGAATGGAAATAGTATTGTTGCTTAGTTGAGATGAATGGCGTTGGTGAAGCGCGTGTATGATATTAATTTGGTGGTGGTGCATAGTAATGGTAGAGAGAGTGTGGGGAGATGGGGGGATGGGGAGATGGGGAGTATGGGAGAAATTAAAAAATATATATCTTCACCAAAACCCATACAGGACTACCATTATCATTTTCTTTGTGGGTTTAATACCCCACCGTCTACAGGGTGTTCAAAATTACTTGGGGGAGCGAATCCATAAGTAATTTTCCTCCTGTCTCCTGTCTCCTGTCTCCTGTCTCCTTCTTCAAAGCGCTGTGCGCAGGCAACAGCTCATCTGGCAACAGCTCATCTGGGGGAATAAAAAACCGATAATATCAGGCTTTTAGCTATTGGACAGTTACTGTAATTTGTAAATATGCCAGCGCACATTGCTATAATTTTAATTATATCAAATCCGTTTAATTGGGCATAAAAAAAATCTTCAATCGTCATAACTACCCTCATCTTTGTAATTCTTTCTCCTCCTGACTCCTGACTTCCCCTCCCAGGAGGGGAAGTCAGGAGGACCTCCTCAGGAGGGAATAAAGAATCAGAAACAGGATGTAGAAGGAGAAAGTTTTTTGGTCGCGTAAAGGTCACGGAGTTCTATAGAACTTTCATCAGGACATGATATCATACCTCAAATCACCAACGCCAGATGAATAAAGTGCAGGTAGTTTTTCTTTGGCAATTTTAGGACTTACCCATGATATTAAGTCCGGTTAAACAGTTATAGAATGGTTACAGCACTTTTTAGGAAGCGTGAAGTACAGCTTATTAATTCTCTGTTGCCTGTTGCCAGATGAGCTGTTGCCTGATGTCTAATCATCCTGTATGCAACAAAGCCTCGATCATCACCTAAAATCAAACCACTACTTCTGAAATAAAATCTTCATATTTACCGTTAGCAGCTCTAGGAATTTCATCAACATACAAAAGCTTGACTTGGAATTGATTTTTTAAATCTGCGCAAATGTGTTGATGGAGAATTGCTTCCTCATTCTCAGTTATTGCTCTGGAAAGCACCATCCGAACTTCAATAACTTCCACACTTCTCTGTATAACCTGAATCTGGAGAATAGGACCTAATTTAGCCCAATTACTGAGTATATATGAAGGCCAAATAAGATCCCCCGATGGCAAAACCAGTAGATTACGGCTTCGTCCTAATATTCGTCGCAACACTGGTAGTTTTCGGCCACAGGAACAATATTCACCCACTTCTGCATAATCTCCAATTTCGTAGCGAATAAAGGGCATGGCATAGTTATGAAGATCTGTTAGTACTACCCGCCCAATTTGACCAGGAGCACAAGGTTGGTCATTTTCGTCTAAAATTTCTACGATCACGCTTTCAGACTGAATATGATAGTGTTCGTGTTTGGGACACTGCAGAGCAATCAGACCAATTTCCTGACAGCTATAGATATCAACAACGCAGATGTTCCAGACAGCTTGACAAACCTAACGTATTTCCGGGGTCACAACTTCTCCAAATGTGCTGAGAGCTTGAAGATTTGGTATTTTTATTCCTTTCTTCTTGGCTTGTTTTGCTAAAGCGAGAATATTAGAAGGGTAAGTTAGTATATGCTCGGGATTTTCCTTTTCTAACCAAGCTAACTGTTCTGCAATTGTTTTACCACTATCCAATTCTACGAGCGCACCACTGGGAAAAGCATCAGCCCAAATTTTCTTACCCTCTTGTTTTTGCTTGGACTGTCGTAATTTAGAGCGAGGCACTCGAATAGCTGCCACTTTTGCCGAAAAGTTACGCTGATGCCATAGATGACTGCGAAGATTTAATGCTCGGTAAAAAATTCCTTTTGTTTTGGTTGTTTGAAAAGTAATTGGTCGCCCTGTAGAGCCAGAAGTTTGACTTTCTGAAGTAGGCAAATGTTCTTTGGGTAAGGCAGTGCTAATCATCTCCTTGCTTTGCTGTTGAATATCCTGACGAGTCAGAATCGGAATCTGCTGTAGGTCACTATAGTTGAGGAAGCGATCGCGTACTTCGAGTAAAACACCCAGTCGTTGACGATAGAAGGGAACAGTGTGATCAGCATGGGCAAGGAGTGCTGTGAGTTGGAACATCTGCCACTTTTGGATTTCTTCAGGAGACCACCATTGAGTTTGTTCTAACTGATATTGCAAGGCCAAAAGCAAGGAATTGTTAGGGTTTGGTAAGGCTGGCCAAATAACTCCTTTGATCGCAGAAATAGGAATTGGCATATTTAATTAAAGAATTGTTGGTTTTGTTTTATTAGTTTTTATTAATCTAGCAGGGAGAGCATTAAATTCCTGATTTGAGAGCTTGGAAAAATTCTAATTCCCAACACAGATAATAGTGATTCTCTTCAATGCGATAGCTCAGATATTGTTCAATTCCCTCTAAAATTTTGGAGTTGTCAGTTTTGTCAATACCAAACAGTAACTTACAGAAGTTCACCATATCTTCTCAGCTATCAAACTGCCAATCAAAGGAAATTGCTTGATGAACAAGCACTTGAAAACCTACTGTTTCTAACTGATTGGCAGTATTTTTGTCCCAAAATGCACCCTGATGCCCCATAGAGTTGTATCGATCAACAAAGATATTTAAAAAGTCAGCTACTTTCGATCCTTTCCTGACATCTGCCAGACAACAAATTCCTCCTTGAGCAAGTAAACGGTAAGCCTCTTGATAAAAACCAAACTTATCATCTACATGATGTAAAGCAGCTAAACTAATCACCCGATCGATACTTTCTGAAAGCAAAGGAATGTGACTAATATTTTCACAAACTAGAGCAATGTTGTGGTCTTTCTTTTGAGAACATTCAATAAATTTTTCTGAAGTTTCTATTGAAATTAACTTGGCACATCGAGGTATAAAATTACTCAGATAGCAACCCCCTGAAGGCACATCACAAATTACGTTGTCATCTTTAATTTTAGCTAGCTTTAACACTTGATTAAATTCTTCAGCTCTAGCCAAAGGATAGGTCATCATGGCTTGATGATACGAAAGTCCTCTTTGATTGAAAATATCTTTATAACTATCAAACATCGTTAGCAAACTCCAAGAATTATGCTCTAGTATTTACTAATATTAAATCCTGATTATACCCCACTTATTTTAGTGATTTTTTATAATAAAAGCATTCTTAAGTACAACCTATGCATTACTAATTATTATGCTATATAGATAAGTTGGTTTTATTATCCGTAAAATAGTGATGAAAATTTAATAAGTTAAAAATAAGATATAAAACTTTATTTTGGCCTCATTTTTATATCTTTATCATTTTCTTTGTGGGTTTAATACCCCACCGTCTACACGGTGTTCAAAATT